>CANETG010000161.1 GCA_947440875.1 Bacteriovoracaceae bacterium | reverse complement strand
GATGCATTAAAAGCATGCTTCAACGATCTCCCTCACTTTTGGAATCATGAGTACACGCTCGTTGCTTGTGCAGACACGCCACTCATTTCTGCCGATGAGTTTTGCCGGCTGTATGAGGCTTTACAGTCTCAACGAGATCTCGTTGGTGTTGCCGCCACCTTTCATACGGATACTCCGAATGGGTACGGTCGTATTGTTCAGGGTGAAGAAGGTTTTCACATCGTTGAGGAGAAGGATTGCTCGGCTACGGAGAAGTTAATCACAGAAGTGAATTCTGGATTCTATATTCTCAGAACTTCTCACGTAAAATCTGTCCTCGGACAAATCTCGAATAAAAATAAATCGGGAGAATTCTATCTCACAGATTTATTTCAAGATACCTATCTTGTGAAGTCGATCAAGTTTAATAATGAAACACCTTTTCTCGGTATCAATACGATGGAGCAATTAGCGAATGTTTCTCTGATGCTCAGAAAGAAAAAACTCTCTCAACTCTTCGCAGAGGGAGTACAGATCCTTGCACCGGAAACTGTTTACATTGAAAACGATGTCACAATTGGTGTTGGGAGTATTCTTTATCCGGGTGTGACTCTTGTCGGGGAAACAGTCATCGGTAAAAATGTTGTCATCGAAAGCGGTACACTGATACGTAACTCTACAATTGATGATAATGCTCAAATTTTAGCGAACAGTCATATCGAAGAAGCGGTCGTGCATAAGGATGCGACCATCGGTCCCATGGCACGTCTTCGTCCCGGTTCGGATATCGGTCCAGGGTCAAAAATCGGTAATTTTGTAGAAATAAAAAAATCACGTCTCGCTAAAGGCGTGAAGGTTTCCCATCTCTCTTATGTCGGTGACGCTGAAATTGGTGAAAACTCAAACATCGGCTGCGGATTCATCACTTGTAATTATGACGGAGTCAACAAGCACAAGACAAAAATCGGCAGCAACACATTCATTGGATCTGATGTTCAGGCGATCGCCCCAATTGAAATAGGCAATGACGCATTCATAGCAGCTGGGTCAACTATTACGAAGAGCATTCCTGATGGTGCCTTCGGGATCGCGCGTTCTGCTCAAGTTACGAAAGAGGGTGCTGCAAAGAGATTTCTAAAAGCAAAAAAGACCTGATACTCGAGTAATTTGCCACGCGTAAATCTAGTAAGGTGAGACCCAAAATGATAGGTTTAATTTCCATCATCCTTAGGGGTCTTTTATGTGCGGTATCGTGGGGTATTCAGGGCCAAGTAATTCTGTAGGTCCGATCATTGAAGGTCTGTCTCGCCTGGAATATCGTGGCTACGATTCCGCCGGCATCTGCCTTAAAATTAACGATGAGCTTCAGATCATTAAAAAAGAAGGAAAGCTCGATAATCTTAAAGAACTCATTCAAGAACTAAAACCATTTTCTCATACAGGGATAGGCCACACTCGCTGGGCAACTCACGGAGGGGTCTCGACTGACAATGCTCACCCTCATGGAAATGACACCTTTGCAGTGGTTCACAACGGAATTATTGAAAACGCTGGGGCACTGAAAAAAGAACTAATGTCAGAAGGTTTGCAGTTTAAGTCTCAAACGGACTCGGAAGTTTTTCTTGTCCTTCTCACGAAGTTTTTTAAACAGTCGGGCAAAACTCTCGAGTCTATTTCTAAAGCATTCCAGGCACTGACCGGTAACTCTGCCTTTGTGATTATTGAAAAAGCATCGGATAAGCTTTACTGCGTAAAACGGTCTGCACCTCTAGTTGTGGGAGAAAATTCGAGCACTCGAGAGGCCTACGTTTCGTCAGATCCATTTGCACTTGTGGGTTTCGCTCCCAAAATCTATTTTCCTCAAGACGGTGTTATCTGCGAGAGCAGTGTGACCAATTCCGATGTACAAATTAAATTTTACGAACTCGATTTAACTCTCTCTCACCGTTACAAGACTCAAGCAAACGCGATGACAGTAGATGCGACGACAAAAGGTCCTTATAAGCATTTTATGCTTAAAGAAATTCATGAACAGTCGGCGCTAGTAGATAAGCTCGCTGCTTACTACATAAAAGATGATGGACGGAAAATTCTTGAGTCGCTGAAAGATTTTAAACCAAAAGGCTGGCACCTCACTGCGTGCGGAACTGCATGGCATGCCGGACTTGTGATTAAAAATTTTCTTGAAGCAAACAATCGTCAGAATGCGTCGATCGATATTGCTTCTGAATTTCGCTACAAAAATCCCATTCTTAATCAAGGTGAAGTTGGCCTATTCATTTCTCAGTCTGGTGAAACTGCCGACACCCTCGCTTGCCAAGAGCTTTGTAAAGATAACGGCATTCCTTCTTACTCAATTGTGAACGTTGAGGGCTCGACCCTATTCCGTAACTCGGATAAAAATTTTCTCATTCATGCCGGTGTCGAAATCGGTGTCGCCTCTACGAAAGCTTTCACGCTTCAGGCGCTGACTGGATATTTCATGAGTCGCGCCATGGAGGGGACCCTTGATAACCCAGAACTCTTCACTGAAGTGCAGCTTCTTTCACATCGCATTGGTGAACTTTGCGACTCTTCAGATACTCTGAAAGATGTTGCAGAAAAAGTTTATACAAAAAAAGGTTTCATCTTCACCGGTCGTGGAAAATATTTTCCCATCGCTCTTGAGGGGGCACTGAAGTTAAAAGAAATTGCTTACGTTCATGCGGAAGGCTACGCCGCCGGAGAGTTGAAGCATGGGCCGATTGCACTCATAGAAGAAAATATGGTGAACATTGCGATTGTTGGACCAGAGCTTCTCGAGAAGACCATTTCCAACGTGGAGGAAGTGAAGGCTCGCAGGGGGATAATTATTATTGTGGGCCCAACTAATCATGCGGAAATTGAGGCCCTCGCGGACGCTTACATCCCTCTTAACTTTGAAGGTCTCCCAAATCTTTCGCCTTTATACGTCAATGTTGCTCTCCAGTTTCTCGCTTATCATATCGCGAGGCTTAAGGGGACTGATATTGATAAACCAAGAAACCTCGCTAAGTCGGTAACGGTAGAATAATGAATTTAGAATTCCTGAACCCTTCACAAAAAGAAGCAGTGCTTGTGACCGATGGTCCAATCATGATCCTTGCGGGTGCTGGATCAGGGAAGACGCGAACTCTTGTGGCAAGAATTCAGTATCTGATGGAAGAAAAAAACGTAAGTCCGTATCAGATTCTCGCCGTAACCTTTTCTAATAAAGCTGCTCGAGAAATGCGCGAAAGGCTTTCTCTCAACACCCAAATGAATATTGGGTCACTACAGGTCACGACGTTCCATTCATTTTGTGCACGTGTTCTCCGCATGGAAGCCACGTATTTAGGTTTATCGAAAAACTTCACCATCTATGACGATGGAGAGTCCAACTCCATCATTAAAGCATTGATGGGAAAACACGGAATTAATCAAAAAGAGCTATCTCCCTATACGATTTCTGCCTTCATCGATGGATTAAAAAATCTTGGCTACTACACCGGTCTGTCTCGCAGTGAAGACGTAGAGAAATATGCTGAAGACAAGAGGCTCTTTCAATTATTTCTTGAATACGAAGCAGAACTCCACAAAAGTAATGCAGTTGATTTTGGTGGTCTGATCACTGGAGTTCTTCAGCTCTTTAAGAATTACCCAGAAGTACTTTTAAAATATCAGCAGAAGTATAAATACGTTTTAGTCGATGAGTATCAAGATACCAATCGCGCGCAGTTTGAACTCATTCAACAACTCTCTCAACTTCACCGAAATGTGTGTGTGGTAGGAGACGAGGATCAGTCGATTTATTCCTGGCGTGGCGCGGACATACGAAACATTTTAAATTACGAAAATGTTTTCCCTGATTCTAAGCTCATTAAACTCGAGCAGAATTATCGATCTTCCAAAAGAATCATCGAGGCCGCATCTCATGTCATTTCGCGGAATCTTGCCCGTAAAGGTAAGAACATGTGGACAGATAACGACGAGGGATCAGAAATCCAGATCGTGGAATGTCGAGATGACAGAGCTGAAGCCGAATACGTCTCCAACCAGATTAAAAAACTTGCAGATGAAGGGGTTTCCCTTAAAGACGTCGCTATCTTCTATCGAAATAACTCACTCTCACGAGTGATAGAAGATGCACTTAGAAAAGAGAAATTTCCCTACAGAGTCGTAGCAGGGATCAAGTTCTATGATCGTAAAGAAGTCAAAGATCTGATCTCGTACATGAGAGTTGTCGTAAACAAAAAAGATTCTCTGGCATTCACAAGAATCATTAATACTCCCGCTAGGGGAGTCGGGACTACTTCGCTTCGTAAGCTCGAAGATGAAGCCGTCAGACTCCAAGTTTCCCTTTTTGAGTTAGTTGAAAAAATTACGGAAAATCATTCTGAGTTTAAGCATTTGGGTTTATCCGGAAAAGTGTTAAGTGCTTTAAACCAGTTCACCCATCTCATTCATGAAGTTCAAGTGTTAGAGGAAAATAATCACTCACCAACATTTAGCTATGAGAAACTTCTGAATGAGTCAGGATACTATGAGTTTCTTCGTGCAGATAAGTCTTATGAAGGTGCCGCTCGTTTAGAAAACCTAGAAGAGCTTATGAGTGCGGTTAAGCAGTTTGAACAATCTGAGACTGAGCCAACACTGGTGAAATTTTTAGAGAATATCACGCTCGATACGAGCACTGATGAGAATGGTCTGCAAGATCAAGTCTCTTTGATGACCGTCCACGGGTCTAAAGGCCTAGAATATCCCTATGTGTTTGTCATTGGAAATGAAGAGAATGTCTTCCCTTCTTTCAAGAGCCTTGAAGTAGGGCCCACTGCAATTGAAGAAGAGCGCCGACTTTTCTATGTCGCCATGACCAGAGCAATGAAACAGTTAACAATGACTTTTGCCCAAGGAAGAATGCTTTGGGGAAGTCTCAAATTTAACGGCCCAAGCCAATTTCTTCATGAAATCCCTCAGGATTACTACAACTGGGGTTTTTTCCAAACTGGAAATAACAAAAAGCCATCGTCTTCTGAGTTCGCAACCCCCGGCTATGATGATTTTAATCAGACTTCGTATAGTGACGATTACGACGCCGAAAAAGTTTACCAGCGTAAACAAACGATTGCGAAACTTTCGAACTATCCTTCAGGGTCAAAAATTATTCATGCTCTCTACGGCGAAGGAACTGTCTTGGATTCTGAGGGACTCGGACAAGATGAAAAAGTCACGATCCAATTTCGTGACGGAATTAGAAAGAAATTCATGGTGAAATTTGCGCCACTTCAAAAGGTTTAATGATGAGAATCTCATACAAAGTCATTCTCATTATTTGGGTTGTGCTGCTTGCGGCTTTAGGATTTCTAATCTACTCGACTTACTCACGCTTAAAACCAGAAACATTTGTATCTCTCCTCAAAGAGCAGGTTGAAAAAAATTATCCAGGTGCTACTGTAAAGATTGGCAATATGGATTACCGTCCGGCACTCGATTTAAGTCTGACTTTAAGAGACATCGAAATTTCAAAACCAGAAGGAAAATTGGGTAGCATCGGAGAGCTCGAAGTCCGCGTCCCCTGGTGGTTACTCATTTCTGATCGCGGTAATGCGCAGATTAATATTACTCGTCTGGAAGTTTATCTTTCACAGGACGAAGATGACCAAACGGAACCTTCTAAATCTGAAAAAACGCCGCGAAAGATTAAGATCGCAATACCAGAATACTTAGCACACGCGAAGTACACTCTTCGGGCAAAAGATATTATGTTTCTCGACGCCCGAGATAGCAGCCGAAACTTCGCACTTTCAAAACTTCTCGTGAAAGAATTCCAGTACGGAAAGAATTCTGCTTTCGAACTCAATCTTCCTATAGAAATTAGCCACAACCAGGCGAAGTTCACCTCAGAGCTTTGGCTTTTTGGAGATGTCACCCCTGAGAAAGACCAGTGGCGTCTCAACTTCCGTGGCGAGTTTCGTACGCGCGATCTCACTGATAAGTCCGATTTAGAAGACCTTGCAATTGATGGGAAAGCTGATTTTCGTCCCTCTGAACTTAATATTTTTTCAGCGATTACTTTCACAATAGATCGTCAGAAGGTAGGAGAGGGAAAAATCACCGCAAATAAATCTGAGATGTCGATGGATTTCGATTTCACTTCATTTCCGCTGGAATATTTAGGCATTTTTTCTGAAGAACTTAAGAATCCCTATCTCCCCGCTCTTTCTGGTCCCTCTGTGGGTATGCTTAGGCTCAGAAGAAATTTAAAAGATGAAAATCTGAAGCTCGAATCTCGATTTAGCTTCGATGGAGTTTTTCCTCTG
>CANETG010000160.1 GCA_947440875.1 Bacteriovoracaceae bacterium | reverse complement strand
GCGGATAGTTCAAGGTAGAATATGAAATCAGATATGATGAAATCGCTGGTGGAAGTCCATATCTGTAATTATCACAGAGATGGTAAAGAGAATTGTTTTGATAAAGGGGCGAAAGATCTCACAGATCTCCTCAAAAAATGGTCCAAAGAAGAAACTGACAAACAAGTAAAGATTTACCGCAGTGGCTGCTTAGGAAAGTGCTCTGAGGGAATTGCCATGGCTTGCTACCCAGAAAAGAAAATGTATTTGGACATTCGGGAAGATGATTTTAAAGAGATTAGAAAAATGCTGGAAAAGTCTCTAGAAGAGGCGAAGACTTCTTAGCGCCCTCTAAAATAATCAATTGTTAGTTTTAAACCCTCTTTGGTGTTTACCACAGGCTTCCAGTTGAACGCACTGGTCGCGAGAGTGATATCAGGCTGCCTTTGAATAGGATCATCCTGCTGAGGAACAGTATAAACAATTCTTGAATCCGAATGGGTGAACTTCAGTATGAGATTAGCAAGATCATTGATCATAATCTCTTCGGGGTTACCAAGATTCACAGGACCAGGTAAACGAGTCTCAACACTCATGTAAGCAAGAATTGCATCTACCATGTCAGAGACATAACAAAATGAGCGTGTCTGCTTTCCTGAACCGTATATAGTAATATCTTTTCCAGCGAGAGCTCGAACAATAAAATTACTCACAACTCTCCCATCATCGGCAAGCATCCTTGGACCAAAGGTATTAAAAATACGTCCAATTCTAATGTCCACATTATGCTCCCTCAAGTAATCGAAGAATAAGGATTCAGCACACCGTTTTCCTTCATCATAACAACTACGAGGTCCTACGGGATTCACGTTCCCCCAGTAAGATTCAACTTGAGGATGTATCATAGGACTTCCGTAAACTTCGCTCGTGGATGCCTGAAAAATTCTGGCACCAGTCCTCACTGCGAGATCAAGCAAATTAATGGATCCAAGGATATTAGTCTTGGTCGTGAGAATCGGCTTAGTTTGATAATAAAAAGGCGAAGCAGGACTTGCGAGATTAAAAATCCAGTCTGCTTTTTCATAAAAGGGTAACATGACATCATGACGGACAAATCTGAAACCTTTTTGGGTAATCAGGTGTGCAACATTCACTTCATTTGAAGTCATAAGATTATCGAGGCAAATGACCTCGTGATCCATGAGTAATAACTTTTCACAAAGATGGGAGCCTAAGAAGCCGGCCCCTCCTGCAACGATTGTGCGCTTTTTCATTTGCTATGAGTGTATACCAGAAAAAGGCTCCCAGCTCGGCGCGTGCCAGAAGGAGCCTTTTTAAATCTAGAGAGTTATAATTTGTCTCGATTGAATGGAGAGATTTTCCATTTTTCTTATTGAAGCACCTTCAAAACTTACATCATAATTTCCGGCCTTAAGAATCACATAGAATGATCCATCCGGATTTACTTTATAAGTTTGGATCACCTTAGGATCTCCAGCTTTCATAATCTTGATGGTCTGAAAGTCTTTATTCATCACGCGTCCCTGAAGACTTGGTCCTTCGAGGCGAGCGAAAAGATGCTGCCATCCCGGACGATTGCGGAGAACTGTTTTCTCGCGCATCTTTTTATAACTAGGGTGAAAACCATCCCAAGTACTGTTGACTTCAATCACATACGGAATAACTTGGTGGGCAGTGTACATCCAATCAATATCTCCGCCGTCAGCATTATAAAGAAGTTCCCAAGCTGTTCCAGGCTTGTAATCAATCTTCTTCCCGATCTCAGCCCCGATAATTTCAACTGCTTCCTCCGTCGGAGTTTTATTAGGACGACACCCATACGGATAAATCACGATCTCAGAATAAGAGTGATAAGAGATATCAAAAACTGGCTTAATAGAAGAGACCAAATTCATCATCGCTTGGGTTTCAGGCTCAGATGCAGGAGCAGTACCGCGGTAGTCCTGAGCACCAGTTGAAGCACTTGAGCCTTTGCATGAATTCCAGCCGTAAGGATAATTTCTGTTGATATCAACACCGTGACCATCACGGGTATTTTTTCTCCACATCGAATCTTCGTTCCACATCTTATTGTTTCCATCGACGTTGAACATTGGAACGACCCAAATTTCTGTTTCATTCACCCATTTAGTGACTTCGGCGAGTTTTCCGTAATTCGTGGTGAGATAAGAAATCATGTCTGTTGTTATTTCCGGAGTCATCACTTCGCGAGCGTGGTGCATGGCATTGACAAGAATGACCGGCTCGACTTCATCAACTCTTACATTGTCAGAAATTTTGATCGCTAGAATGTCACGCCCCTCGAGTGATTTACCGATTGATTTCACTTCCGTTATGTCGGGATACTGAGCGTGAACCTCTCTCACGAAATCTTCAATCTCTTGTGGATTTTTATAGTCCTGATCTGGTGCAACAGCAAGATTTTGTGGGAAAGAAAACTTGATCCGAGTTTTCTGTGCCTCGATTTGAGCTAACTCAGATTCTGAAAGAAGAGCTTCGATTTCCATGGTTTTGTAGTTTACCCCAGTGATATCGAATTCATTTTGCTTCAAAAATTTCTTCATAGGATCTGTGAGATCAAACCTCACGATCATTGAATTTGATGCCAAAGCTGATCCAGAGATCAAAGCACAAGCAACGACTAGTCTTTTAAAGTTCATAAGCACACTCCTTTGCGTCTAGGAGTAAGGACATCAAATTAGCGGTTTT
Organism: Bacteriovoracaceae bacterium; assembly: GCA_947440875.1. Taxonomy (GTDB): domain Bacteria; phylum Bdellovibrionota; class Bacteriovoracia; order Bacteriovoracales; family Bacteriovoracaceae; genus Peredibacter. The sequence continues at coordinate 3,635 of CANETG010000160.1, read as the reverse complement.
TAGTAAACGAGTTAAAAGGGGAGACAGAAGAAGTGAGGGTACCCGAGTTTTTCGGTGCGGATTAGGCGGCTAGGAAGGATATCTCTTCAGGCCAGAGCTTTTGAAACTCTAACCGGAAGTTTTCAATAGTTTCTTTCTTGTACTTACACTCCTCCATCGCTTGAACCATGATTTTCATCACCTGTGGATCTCTAATTTTCTTGTTGTATATATCCAATCCGAATTTTGCCATCGATGAGGAGTCCTCGCCTTTTTTACTCATGATCATATATTCACTAACAAGATAATCTTCCAGATCGTCTGAGCCCGCAGGAAATCTCGAAATATACTTTTCAGCAGCGGAAAGTTGGTCATACTCCAGGAGGGCACAAATTATCGCTCGGATAAATTTAGAAAACTCAGAGCAGGAAACAGCGATGTTATCAAACATGCGAACAGCTTCATCGTATTTCTTATTCATGAGTTTATGCTTACCACTCACAAATAACCCAGCTCCGATGTAGTTCACCATGGTCTCGGTACGTTCGTCCAGAGAGGTGAAAATTTCGTAGTACATTTGCATGTCATCATAATTCTCCGTTTGAATTGCGAGTCTTACGATCTGGGCAAGCCGGTCAGGGTTGGCAGGAAAGAATTTAGCTATCTTCTTCACGACCTGGTAGGCTTCGCTATACTTTTTCTGCTCAAAAAACATCTCAAAGAGACCAAGGAGACACTTGTAGTGGATGTTATTAAATTTAAGGCCTGATGAATACGCGCCCTTTGCGACATCGACAGAATCCTTAAGGTACTCGGCTTGACCGATATAAAAAAATGCCAACGCAGGTTTCGGATGCATCTTTTTGGCTTCTTTCAAAAGAACGAGCGCTTCATCGATTTTACTCATCGCAAGAAGTGCTTTTGCCTGATCAATTTTCAAGATATAATCAGAGGGTTTTACTTTCGAACTAACTGTTGAAATCAAATTTTCTTGGATACTCTGAACGGTATAAGGCTTGATAACGAACGAGTCGACATCTTCTTCGGCCGCTTTTGCAACAGCTGTCTGTGAAATATTTGATGTGACGAGGATAAGAGAAAGCTCTTTTTTATCCGGAAACTTTTGGCGAACAAGTTTGAAGAGATCAAAACCTGAGCCACCGCCAATGAAATAATCTGATAAAACAATACCAATATCTTTCGTCGCAATAAATTCTTCCGCTTCTGACATCTCACCCGCTGTAAAAATTTTATTTCGCTTACAACCGAGGTCATACATAATTTTCAGAAGTCGACTTCTTGAGCTCGGATTCTTATCCACGATAAGAACATCAATTTTCTGAATGTAATCTCGGAAAACATCTAGTTTTTCCATATTACCTACCCGAAGCCTTTTTCAGAAACTCGGTGACATCATCCTGTTTCTTACATAAGTGAGAAAGTAAATTTTCCCATTGTTTCATATCTTCTTTACTCACTTGAAAATATTGCCCTCCGGCAAACTCTCCCTGAAGATCACCCCTCAGACTGATCGATTGTAAGTTTAAAACGTCAGCAAAATTGAGAAATAGAGTCGCTGGGAATCCAACAGATAACGGAGCTTCAAACGACAGGAAAACTCCCCGATCCATGATGTTCTGTGCCTTCACGATTATTTTCTTTCCACCGACTTTTAATTCGTAGCTAATTCCTTTCTCATAATGAGATTCAAGTAAATTCTTCTTGAACTCATCAAAATTAAAAAGTGCTCTTGAGATATCATCGAGTAAATTTGAAGCATTATTTCTTGAGAAAAAGTTTTTTACGCCGATATTTTGTAATTGTTTTTTTTCAAGCTGAGTATACTCCCCCAAAGCAGAAAAAATCGGGATGTTTGAAAGATTATCCTTACACCAATTGATTAAATCTCGCGCGCTACCGTCATTGAGAGATTTTGAACAAATGATCATATCAAAATCTGACTTACTCAGATTTTTCTTAGCTTGGACAAGCGTAATGCAATATCTTACGATCGCTCCGCGCTCTTCAAGAACTTCTCTCATTTGAAGGGCATAGGCCTCATCAGTTCCTACAACGAGAATCGAATTTCCATTGTATCTAATCATTTGTATCCTTTAACCTGCAGCAGGAAATTATCTATGTTTTCCTGTCGTGATTTCAGAAGACTCGTGAACTGATCAAATTTCTTCGCATCGTTTTCTGAAACTTCGATCGTAACAAAGAAACGACCCTGACCGTCTTGATCAATGGACATCACAACTCCAACGCAATTGATGCTTAACTGCTTCGACTGATAATCAAGGGAAATACTTACAAGTGCTTTCTCAGAGTTTTTTAAACCTTCACCCTTGCAGACGAAGATAAAGTTATTGTCGAAGTAATCATCCAGAGTGCAATCAAATTTTTTATCGTTTTGTGATATCGAAGCAACAATACGTGAGCTTTCGGTAACTCTCTCAAGATCATCAGCTTCCTTAGATTTTTCTGAAAACGGAAGTACATTCCCATAATCATTACTATCAAGCTGAATTTCTTCTACCGGTGAAGATTCAGAAGTACCCCCAGAATCAAGATCAAAGTCAATCCCATTTCTTCCATTTTCAGGTTTTTCCGTAGAAGCATAATAACTCTGAATTTTTTCGGCAGGACCTCTTTCCAGATCAGCGAAAGGAGATTTTTTCTTCTCCTTTGTGTCTGAGGTTTTCGATGAGGAATCACCCTTCCCATAGTGGGACGATAATTTGTCGGTCAAGGATTTCCCACCAAGATCTTTCGTCTCATCTTTCTTATATTGGTTCTTATGAGTTTCTTCTGCTTCGTACTTCGTGGTTTCATTATGATTTTTATAGTGAGTCTGATGCTCGTTTTCAGTTTTTTTCAGATCAAGAAGACTGCCTTCATTTAATCCATCACTGCCGGGACCTGCAAAGCCATCGGTTTCGATAGATTCGGAAGTATTTTTTCCGCCCCAGTTTGACCCTAGACGATCAGCCGATCCACTCTTGCCTTTCAGCTCGGGAGATTTTGTATAGTCAGTCTTTTCAATTCTGCCGCCCAGGGCACTCTGAAGTTTATCATTTTGCTGTTTATGGTCTTTTTCTTTCTTTGTCGCTGTTTCATCACGAGCAATTTTTCCATTCCAGTTAGCACTGATCTCTTCATTGGACCCATTACGTCTCTTGGGATCATCAACTACGGCCTCTACTTTTTTAACTTTATCAGTCAAACGCCCTAAACTTGGTGACTCAGTTTTTTTAACCTGCCCTTTCAGATCTCCCGAAATTGAATCTTCACTATCTTTCAACTTACCTGAAAGGTTGCTCGTATTTGATGCGTTCCGATCCTTGATTTTATCTTTAAGCTCAGCAGAAATCGGCTCCTCACGGTCTTTGATTTTGCCCTTGAGATTACCACTCTCTGACTCAGTTTGATCTTTGACTTTACCTTTGAGATCACCGGGAATCGAGTCATCACGACCTTTCAGTTTGCCCTGAAGATCTCCCTCGTTCGTTTCCTCACGGTCTTTGATTTTGCCCTTGAGATTCCCACTCTCTGAGTCAGTCTGATCTTTGACTTTACCTTTGAGGTCACCAGGAATCGAGTCATCACGACCTTTCAGTTTGCCCTGAAGATCTCCCTCGTTCGTTTCCTCACGG
>CANETG010000159.1 GCA_947440875.1 Bacteriovoracaceae bacterium | reverse complement strand
CGGAAAATTGATGTCAGAATTTTAACAAGGAATTGAATTCGACCTGGGGCACATGGCCTTTATTTTGGCCGGTGCATGTAACCTTTATTCAGCACCTTCGCGTGTCACGCGATCAACACCCTCAGCAGTTTCGTTAATCTGACCCTTGGTCTTGTTCCAGGTATCACCGGCAAACGCTGACATTGAAACGAGAGACAGTATAAGAACAGTTTTCATGAGGCCTCCTTGGTGAGGAAACACTAGCATCAAAAAGATCAGAGATCGTTTCGCTCTATTTCTCAACCACGGAAGTTAAATTGTCAGGGCCGCGTGAAGTCACGAGAATGTCGTCTTCAATTCTCACACCACCAAAGTCGAGCCATTTTTCGGCTTCAGGCCAGTTCACCTGGTCACCGAAGGTGCGGCGTGTTTCTGCATCGTGAATTAAGGCTTCGATAAAATAAAGTCCGGGCTCAATGGTCATGAGATGATTTTCTTCGAGACTCATATCTACGCGCAAACGTGCACCAGCATATTTTTTTGGCTGAGGATTATACGGTCCACCCACATCACGCACCCGAAGGCCCACCATGTGTCCCACCCCGTGAGGAAAGAAAACACTGATCGTATTATTTTGAATCGCTTCTTCTACTGACACTTTCAGGATACCCAGATCTATTAATCCTTGCGCCATGACTCGCGCCGATTTCAGATGAACTTCCTTCCAGCTTGTCCCGGGAACACACATCGCTATGGATTCGAGCTGGGCCTTCAGCACAAGATCATAAATTGATTTAAGCCTCTCACTTCTTTGCCCATTGGCCGGAAAGATGCGAGTGATGTCGACACAGTAATCATGAAGGTCTGCACCCGCATCGATTAAAACATGCTCACCCTCTTTGACTATTCTCGCAGTGGGGATGGCGTGAAGAGTAGCGGAGTTGGATCCTGTTCCGACGATGGAATCATACGGAAATTTCTCTGAGCCGGCGTAAAGAACAGCGGTTTCGTAATCGAGTTGAATTTGCCTTTCTGATATTCCAGGCCGCACAGACGTTTTGAGTTTCTGGTAACCAGCATTGGCAATCCCGGCCAGGCGTCTGACGAGTTCAACTTCTTCAGCATCTTTTCTTCGGCGCTCACGACTGAACGTTTCTTTCATTTGAAGCCATTCCACCTCATCACTTTCTTGGGTCAGATTAAAAACTCTTTTGGCATTTCGTTTCTCCAGCCAGGAGGAAAACTCTGCGAGATCTTTTCCCGGGATGACCGTGGCCCCACCTTCCCAAATTCTTTCTTCACGAGTGACTGGCAAAACGAAGTCGATCCATCCATCCGTTTTTGAATACGCACTCACTCCGTAGGGACGTCTTGAGCCAGAGATCCAAAAATAATCGGGGTGGGGGAGAAAATAATAGTTTTGATCGTGACCACCTGGCTTTTGAATCGGAGTCCCTGAGTAGACAATGATAGTGTCTTCCTCTTTCAGAACAGTATTTAAAGCGAGTGCGGTTCGACGTTTTCTTTCAGTGATAGCGACGCTTGAGAAGATCATCTTTTTCTCCAGGATTCATCTTATATTTTTTTTCTGAACTTTCTTTAATAAATCACTTAAGTAGAGGCGTGAGAGATAAGCTTTCGTTGAATCCTCAATCCCATCCACGATGTCATGGAGGATGCCGTCCATACTGCAGCTCACTGGGCAGGCTTTGAAAACGGGTCTTTTGTGGGTGGAGACGAGGCACTTTTCTTCAACGGCTGCGGCGTAGATTTCACTCAAAGAAATCTCAGAAGGGGAGCGAGCGATTTTGATCCCTCCTCCTTTCCCGCGGAAGCTCTCAACGAGTTCGGCGTCGACCAAACGAGATACAATTTTTCTCACAAAAGTGGCATTCGTTTTGAGAACACCGGATAGGTACTCAGAATTCACGAGCTGCTCTTCCTTGTTATAAGCAAGGGTCATCATGACGTGGACGGAGAGGGAAAAGCGGGTATCTACCATAGGCGCATCTTAGCATAATTCATGGACAAGATCAAAAAATGTGCATTTTACTATTGCATTTAAGCAAGAGTTATCTTAATGTTGCCCATGGCAGTTGCCTTATCATGGAGATGTGCCCGAGTGCCTAAGGGGTTTGGCCGTGCAACGCTATTCATCGTTAGGTTTAAATCCTAACCATCTCCTCCATTAACATGAAATTCTAAGGGAAAGATGTCTAAACTTTTTGACCCCATCAAAATTGGCGCGTACACCTTACCTAATAGAATTATCATGGCGCCGCTCACGAGGTCTCGAGCCGGGTCTCAAAGAATTCCCAATGATCTTATGGCGACCTACTATGCTCAGCGCTCAAACGCGGGACTTATTTTGACGGAGGCCACTGCCGTTCATCCTTCGGGTGTGGGATACGCAAATACTCCAGGCATTTGGTCGTATGAACAAATCGATGGGTGGAAAAAAATAACCAAAGCCGTTCATGACGAGGGCGGAAAAATTTTCATGCAGCTGTGGCACGTCGGGCGAATTTCTGATCCCATGTTTTTAAATGGTGAGCTCCCCGTAGCACCTTCTGCCATTCCCGCAACGGGACACGTGAGCCTAGTTCGTCCGGAAAAAAGCTTCGTGACTCCGCGGGCCTTAAGAACGGAAGAAATTCCCACGATCGTTGAATACTTCCGTAGCGGTGCTCAGAACGCACTTCAGGCCGGATTTGATGGTGTCGAAATCCATGGTGCCAACGGTTACCTTCTGGATCAATTCCTTCAAGACGGAACAAATACACGGACTGATCATTATGGAGGCTCACTTGAAAATCGTGCGCGCTTACCGCTGGAGATTACCGACGCAGTGATTTCAGTTTGGGGTGCCGATAAGGTTGGCTACCACATCGCCCCACGAAGTGATGCCCATGGAATTTCCGATTCCAATCCTCTCGCCACTTTTAGTTATCTGGCCGGTGAGCTTGGGAAAAGAAAGATCGCCTTTATTTTCGCCCGCGAGTTTCAAGACCACAGTAGTATCGGGGCACAGATTAAAAAAGCATTTGGTGGAGTTTATATCGCCAACGAAAAATTCACTCGAGAAGCGGCCGAGTTGATTATTGAGAAAGGGGACGCCGATGCAGTGGCGTTTGGACTTAGTTTCATCGCAAATCCAGATCTCGTGAATCGTTTTCAAAAAGATGCACCTCTGAATCAAGTGAACTTTGCAACACTCTACTCTGAGGGTGAAGTGGGATATACGGATTATCCCGCTCTGTGACTTTCCCGATCTTGGCGCCGTGAATTTCTTTGGTCCGCTTATCCTGACTTCTAAAATACCTTTGGTAATAAAAGAAGGACCCAGATCGGTCCTTCTTTTAAGGCCTAAACGTGCGAGTTTCTGCCAAAACTGGCCGGTCGGTATTGGTCGAGTGTTCCTTCAAAACTATCGATATTTTCTCGAAGGAATTTCGAAAGTTCGGGATATTTTTCTTCCATGTTGACCGCTAGCCTCGACAGAACCGAGGCAGCGATTCCACCGGCGATGTACTTCACCGCGGGGTTACTAATGAGCTCACGAATCATTTGAGAATAGCTCTCTCTCCCTGAGCTCACTCCCTCTGATTGAGAGGTTCTAAAATTGGCATGAATCTTTGAAACTGATTCTTGGGGAATAATTGTTTCTTTGATGGATTTTCTTTTGTTCAATCCACTCGTCGCTCTTTTGGCCATAAATCCTCCTGGTGTTTTTTAGTGTCTTGCTTCTGTTTCATCCGAGCTTTCGATCCCACGAAATTCTTTCAGTTTATCTTCGATGGAATCAAGATTCTCTCTGAAGAACCGAGAAAATTCGGGGTACCTATCGGCCATCCCGTAAGCGAATCGAGCAAGCAGCGCGATCCCCACGCCGCCGGCGACGTATCTGACGGTCGGACGCTCCGACCATTCGAGAAGTGTGTCGCGGTAATTGCGGTAATTCATCGACTCACTCTTGGATCTTTTTTTTCCTGCTACACTTTTAAGATTTGATTTGCTGGCCATACATCCTCCGTGGTTAACATTCTTTTCCTACCGAGATTCTAACGACAGAATTCTCGCTCTGAACTTGAGGCAAACTTAAACTTACCTGTCCCCTTTTGTCGGCCTAGGTTTCGCTTTTACTTCATCTCAACTCAGGAGATAATTTCGAAATGTCACAAATTGCGCAAAAAGCTCTCGGGCTCATCCTCGGAAATGTTGGTCAAGTTATCTTGGGTAAAGATGAAGCGTTAAAGCTTGTTTTATCCGCTTGGTTTTCGGGAGGTCATGTTCTCATCGAAGATAACCCAGGAACAGGGAAGACATTACTCGCCAAGTCTGTGGCAAAATCTGTGAACGCTGAATTTGGGAGAGTGCAGTTTACTCCCGATCTCCTTCCGTCGGATGTGACAGGTAGCACAGTCTATGACGAGGAATCAAAGAGCTTTTCATTTAACCGCGGCCCAGTATTTTCGACCATTCTTCTGGCCGATGAAATTAACCGCGCGACACCTAGAACTCAGAGTGCTCTTCTGGAAGCGATGGCAGAATTTCAAGTCACGGCCGATAAAAATACTTACAAACTGGATAGTGAATTTTTTGTTATGGCGACTCAAAACCCAATTGAGCAGCATGGAACTTTTCCTTTACCGGAAGCACAGCTAGACCGTTTCGCGATGAAAATTTCCATGGGCTATCCCTCCCGCGAGGCAGAAGAAGAAATCTTAAAGGGAAGAATGACGGGAGATCCCTTTCAGAAACTTCAGGCAGTCGTGAAGAAAGAGCACATTCAGGAAATTAAAAAAGCTGTCTCGGAGGTCAAACTCTCAGAGGCAACACTTAAGTACATTCTTGATGTTTTTTAATGATAAGGCGACCACCGAGAAATTCTTCTTCCCGCGAGCCCGCGCGGATCTCTTTCCCTCCTCAAAGTCAGCCAGGCCTGGACTTTTATCACCGGTGAGGATTTCGTTCGCCCGGGGACAGTTTATAAAATGATTCCCTACGTCCTTTCTCATCGGATCGCACTTACCAATGAGGCGCGCTTTCAGGGGAAAACAAAAAATGAAGTCCTTAAAGACATTCTCGATTCGGTGAAAGTTCCGACCCGATGAAAAAAAAAGTATCGGCACCCAGGATCTTATCGGATTTTACGTGGCATCGTCGGTACTTTGAGTTCAAAAACAATTTCTATTTCAATGCGCATTTGTTTCATCCGCGGAATTTTTGTTTCGCTCTCGCTCTCTTGACTTTTATTCACGGCTTTTTCACACCAGTTTCCTGGGCGATGACTTTGACTGTGGTGACCTATCTTTTTTATTCTTTTTTTCGGGCAAAAAAACTGGCCGAGGGTCTTCAGGTCAAGCGGATCTTCGCACCCAAAGGAAGAGAAAGAGAAGATTTAGAAATCGTGTATGAGATCTCGAATGGCTCGGGATTTTTTCTTCCTTCTTTCACGTTCAGACAAGGTTTCGATGGCGTTCAGGAGGGATTCTTTGAGGTTAAAGTAAGTTCCGGAATTGATGCCCAGACCAGAAAGCGGACGGCGATGAAAGTTCTTCTGAGTGCGGGGATGGGTATCAAAGAGATGGGAGATTTTACGATTCAAGTCCACGACGAGTTATCCCTTTTCCCTTACCGCGTAGATTTTTTAGGAACCGGGGAAGTTGAAGTCCATCCCCTCATCATGGAAATTCCTCAGTTGAAAAAATCGATCTCACCGGATTCTACTGAATTCGGTTTCTACGATGTCCAAAAAAAAGGTGAGTCCAATCTTTTCATTGGGACCCGGGAATACCGTCATGGGGATGCGATGAAAAGTATCAACTGGAAACTTTCGCGCAAGACTCAAAAGCTGATCGTGAACGAATTTGAAAAAAGTACGAATACGTACGTGACCCTTCTGTTAGATTTGGAACTCTCTTCACAAGTCGGCATCGGGGCGATCTCCACTTGGGAAGCGGCCAAAGACATGGCCCTGAGTATGGCCGCCAATGAAATCGGTCAGAGAAATTATGTCCAGGTCTTGGCGCAAGATATTCTTCTCCCCTTTGGGACTGGAGAGGCGCAGCTCTTGTCGCTCGAGAGGCATTTTACTTTTCATGAATTTTCAAAATCTGGCATCGACCACTTGGTCCATCTGCAAGGTCTTCCGTCGCAGTCACAAATTTATTTCTTTTGCCCACTGTTTCAAACAAACAACATTACCGAGACCCTCGATGTTTTAAAGCGTCTCCGTTTGCTAGGACATCGGGTCACGGTTTTCGGGCTTGATCCGTACCGAGAAATAAGAAAAACGGCCTCCAAAGAGGCGTTCACTCCGGTTCTTCTGGTTGGGGAAGAGGCGCGAAGACAATTTGAGAAAATCCAGCAGGACTTAAAAAAATCAGGAATTCCGT
>CANETG010000158.1 GCA_947440875.1 Bacteriovoracaceae bacterium | reverse complement strand
CGACACCAAAAGTAGAAAGGCAACGTTGAGGGTATTCATGGAACTCCTGAGCGTATTATAGAGAAAGAGGTCGTTGCCTATGGTCCTTTTGAAAAAAGATCTAAGTCTCTTGAAAATGTGTCTAAGAATTTGACGATTTTAAAAAAGCTTTTTTAAAAAAGCTCGGGCAAAGTGGTTAATAGAACTATCACTCATCATTACTAGTGATGCGCTGATGAGTCGATTTTTGATAGGAAGATTGCGCACCATCAAAGAAAGTCTTTATCTCGCAAGGATGAAGTTCCTCAGCAAGCATTTAGTTGCTGGGTGAGTGACAGAGGTCGGTGTCCTGGATGCACTAGGGCTCTGCCTAAAAGGATCCTTCAATCTGTCTGACCAGCTAATTCCAGGTCCGAGGGTGAGACCCGTTTGCCTTTTGTAAGCTTCTGAAAAGTATCTGTCCACATCCGCAGACAAAGAAGCTCGGGTAGAATCCAGAGGGAGTTGATTTCTTTCGGCCATGAGCCTTGCGAATCCATCTCCGAATCCTCGCTTGAAGTAAACATCGATAAGTTTTCCGGCCCCCGTTCTTGCGCTCTCGAGATAGTCTGTCCGAGCGTAGGCCTCATTAAAATGAGCGACATATGTTTCAGGATTGGTACGAAGACCATTTATAGATCGCATCTCCGGATCAACATTCATTCCTCCCATGTCCAAAGTTGTAAAGCCAACCAGCTTTCCATCTCTCACCAAAATGGACATGTTTTGAGAGTGGGCTTCAGGCATGAGCCCGTACTTCAGGTAAAGCTCAGTGTAATAATTCGCCAAAGGCTTCAATATTTTTTCTCTGTAATAAACATCGACGGCCAGGTTCTCATTTGTGGCAAGAGTCTCGAGTAGAGTGACCCCATTGGTTTTCGTATAAAGAGCAAAGGAAGGAAGCTCAGTCGTTCCTGCTGGAGGAGGATTGATGTAAGACTTATCGTACATTCCGAACTCAATACTCCGCGGGGTAAATGCCGTCTCCTCGACTAGCGCCGACATATTATGTCGTTGCCAAAACGAGGCGGGTATTTCCCTCATGAGCCCGCTCGCAAAAACAGAATGAGCCAGATCCGCAGGTTTATTCATCCGAGAGACCCCACCGATCGTAGCATCCAGAGAAACTTTCACAAGCCGAGAATTTTCAGGGTGAGAAATCTCCCACACGACGAGAGACCTGTTGGAAGCGAGGGAGCTCGCCGCATATTCTCCCCACTTAAGTTCCATGTTGGGAATTCGTTCCCGATAGTAATTTATCGACTGCGGGTGAATAAAGTATCGAACCCTTCCTTCGGGGGTTCTGTAGAATTCCGGGAGAGAGGATCTCCCTACCATGTCAACTTGGGCAGGAGTCAGTTCAACATAAGGGATTTCAAAAATATTTTGTTCCGTCGGACGAAACGGTACTCTTAACGTAGAATCCAGTGGGGAAGCAAAGCTTTCATGAATGATACTAAAATCATTACCTGCCTGCTCGAGCCGGATCTTTTTTTCGAAAGTCGCAGGCAAGGGAAGATCATTCCGAAGTCTCAAAGACGCAACGGATTCATCCACTCCTCTTAAAGTTAAATTAAGCGACGACGGTAACTCAACAAAGGCTCTTCCGGTCACCTCATTCCAGCGATAAAACTTGGACCACTTTGAGACGACAAATCTTTTCAGTTCGTGATCATTCATCCTGGAGAGACTCTGCATTTCATGAGTTGCAATGTGTGGAAAATTTGAAATGAGCGAGTGATAAATTTCAACAGACCTCTTGACTGCCAGGTACTCATCAAACATTTGTGTGAACGCTCGGGCCTGTTGGGGATCTCCCAGGATTTCTCTTGGAAGCTCGTTCACCATATCGGAGAGAGTGTACTGATTCAAAAGATGCTGGAGTTCATGTGCCATGATGGTGGAAGGGTGCTCAGAATGGTTCGTTGCTGACAGTACCGTTCGCTCGATCGTCCTAAAATTGTCATTCTCGACGATTTCATTGGCGCCTCGTAGGCCGTTTTCATTCATGTACCGGTTAACAAGCTCTCCCTCATTTAATTCAAAGCGATAGTTTCTTCTTAGAGTCTCAAGAAGCTGCCTTCCTTGGGGAGAAGTTTCCAGGAGGGGAATGCCTAGACGTTCAGAAGTTCTTCCAAACTGCAATGGACCGTCCTGGGCACGCATGGCTTTGTCTGTCACTGAAGAGTGCTGGATGATCTGCCCTTGATGAAAAGCAACGGTGTAACTTTCATCGTTAACTTCAAAAACAAGAGAGTTCTCCGAGCGCGTAACTTTAAGTTGATTGAATTCATTTTCAGGAATTCGGCTGCGAATAAAACTTTCCGCATCAGAGATTGTTCGAACTGCTTCTGGGAAATTCTGGATGACAAGTCTTGACGAAATTTCTTCCACAGAAAAAGACGAACTCGAAAGGAGTACAAAGAAAAAGGCGAAGAAAAATTCTCGATAAAAAACAATCATAGTCTTAGAGCACTTGTCGGAAATTTCTGTTAGAATCCAAACGAATTTTGATCTCTCCAATCGAATCCCGAAAGTGTCGATTATCTAGACACTTGGTGGTTTAAGATAACTATTTTTTGAATTCAACTCGCACCGGTTAGCCGCCCCTAGGGCTCGCTTTAGTGAGCGTACTGACAGACTCTGACTCACTTCCCCCGAAGGCAGAACTCATTGAGTTTCCGAGAAAGCTCGAGTGCTTCAGTTGAGAACTGAGTTGAGACCTGCCACTCCCAGACAACCGTCGTGGTTGGACAGTCTGCAAATTGAGGGATGATGGAGGCGAGCTTGGTTTCCTCGAGGAGTGCTCTTAAGACCGCTGAAACTGAGTCACTATCCAGTCTCCCCGCAATGTTTTCTTGAAGCGCAAGATCCAGACTGGTCCAGTAGCGAGTGAAATTTTCTGGGATCGGGCGATCCTTTACCATGTGGATGTAGACTCCGAGGATTCTTTCCGGATGTTGCTTAATGATTTCAGCATACGCTTCTGGATCGAGATCCACGTCGTCACCCAGAAGGATGACGTCGTCTGACGTTTTGTTCATGATTTCGAGGACGGTGCGGACTTTAAAATCAAGCTTCCCTTCTTTTCCTGGAACTGCACGCATGTGGATTCCATCGTGCTGAATTTTAAATTTCTTAAGAAGTGAAGAGACCCTGCCTCTGATGAGCTTCGGCCCCGCGCTCACCACGTGCAATGAGCCTGAGTACTCCCGAAGCTCTTTAAAAAACTCAGGGATTCCAGTGAAGACATTCTCGGTCAAGAGACCATTGAAGGTCGCGTTTCCAAGGTTCCCCGCATCTGTGATTTTGATGGTGTCGTCGAGATCACTGATCACAGTGATGCCCGCAAGAGCGTTAAAACTAAGAAAAAAAGCGAAGAAGAAAATTTTCATCGCAGAACTATATATCAGGATGATTTCAAACTTCGTGATCGTGAAATTATTTCATTTCCCAGACTTTTTCGCCGAGAGCTCGCCGGAGATCATTGAGGCCTTGTTTGTCGTACCAGGAGTGTTTCGTCGCATTCGACAGGATAACGTGACCGAGCTTACGATCCGGATCAATCCAGATCGATTGACCAGTGAAACCAAGGTGCCCAAAAGTCGAAGCGCCTGCGCCTTTTCCGGCCAGTGTATTTTCTGGGTTCTCGACCCTATCCCAGCCGAAAGAAAAACGATGAGCATGAGTCTTCAGATCGTTTTTTACTTTTCCAAGCATGCCTGTCTCCTGCTCGTAATTCAGGAGCGTTCGGCAAAGACCGTCCACCGTTGAAAAAATCCCTGCGTGCGGACAATACACTCGCAGATTTCGAGCATTCGGATCGTGGACTTCCTTGAAGTTGGGATGCCCGTTAACGTAGCCATTTTGCAAAGTGGGGTACCACGGCGGAAGATCAAGCCAGTACATCGTTTCCTTGTCCCAGATCTTCTGGCAAATCTCTTTTTGACCAACGCCCTTCTTCGAAAGCTCTAAGAAAACTCTTAGAGCCGAAAAATCGGAATAGAGAGTCTCGGATTCTTTGATGTCAAAACCCAGGATAATTTTCTCCCAGTCCACCCTGGGGAGCAATCCCCACGACGGAAGACCGCCGCGATGAGAGAGACAAAGTTTCATCTTCTCATCAAAGGATTCTGGTTTAAGAAAATACGTTAAAGAATTAGTTAAGGGCTTTGTGAGAGAGGCGAGATCGAAATAAATCCGAGGCTCACTCCTCGTTAATAGATCACCTTCACTCTTTTCCACTTCAAATGCCTCGAAAGTCATTGCCTCGAAATTAATAACACCCACACCCACAGCATCAAAAGGGCTGTGCGGAAGAAGTGAGTGGATGATGTGAAGGAGGCTTTTCATGAATTATTGTCCCGCCTGAATGACACCGAGATGAGTCCGAAGACCATCTATTCTAATTTTTAGTGAGCCTGGAGTTTTAGACTTCATGACTCCAAAGTTGAGGCGATAATCACCTGGAAGAATATTCACCGCATTGATATGAAATGATCCCGAAGTCTCGACTTTATAGACGACTGACTTGTAATTAAAGCCCGTGAGATACACAACCCAGTCTTTATAAGATTCAAATCCTTCGAATCGCCCAGTGACGAGTGTGGTTTTATAGAATCCGTCATCGTGACGATGGGGATCAGAAACCGGGGCTTCTGCGCACGAAAAAAGAAGAAAAAAAACTCCCAAGATAAATCCTGAAAGTGTTCGTTGGATTAGCATTAACGAAGGACCGCCTGTGCCGCGGCCAATCTCGCGATGGGTACGCGGAAAGGTGAGCAGCTCACGTAGTCGAGTCCGATGCGGTGACAAAATTCAACGGACTGAGGTTCTCCACCATGCTCGCCGCAAATCCCATTGTGAATCTCTGGATTTGTTTTCTTTCCTTCAGTGATCGCGTGCTTCATGAGGAAGCCGACACCTTCCTGATCGATGGAAACAAATGGATCCCGAGGATAAATTCCTCTCTGCGTGTAAGTCGGGAGAAATTTCCCCGCATCATCGCGTGAGAGTCCAAACGTTGTCTGAGTCAGATCGTTCGTTCCAAACGAAAAGAACTCCGCTTCCTTAGCAATGTCCCCTGCCATGATACACGCTCTCGGGAGTTCGAGCATGGTGCCCATTTTGTATTTCACCGTGTGATTTTTCTCTTTAAATACTTTTTCGATCTCGGCCTTACAGTCTTTTTGGATGAGAGAATATTCGCGAAGTTCAGAGGTCAAAGGAATCATGATTTCCGGGATCACTTTTATCCCTTCTTTATCACTTTCAACGGCGGCTTCGATAATTGCTCTTACCTGCATGAGATAGATTTCTGGGTAAGTAACAGCAAGCCGACAGCCCCGGTGACCAAGCATCGGATTAAATTCGTGAAGAGCGTCGTTTCTTTCCTTGATCTGTTTCATCGAAAGATTAAGCACCGTCGCAAGTTCTTGCTGATCTTTTTCTGCGTGCGGAAGAAACTCGTGAAGAGGTGGATCCAGAAGTCGAATGTTGACCGGCCTGCCCGTCATTTCCCTGAAGATTCCCTTGAAATCACTTCTCTGGTACGGGAGAAGCTTATCGAGCGCTTTTTTTCTGTCTCTTTCATTCTCAGCGAAAATCATCTCTCGGACGGCAAGAATTCTATCGGGTGCAAAGAACATGTGCTCTGTCCGACAGAGGCCAATTCCTTCTGCTCCGAATTCGACGGCAATTTTAGCGTCTTCCGGTGAGTCCGCATTTGTTCTTACCCGAAGCCGTCTCACTCCGTCGGCCCATTTCATATACGTCGCAAAGTCAGCCGTAATTTTTGCTTCTATCGTCGGAACAACACCTTCGTAAACTTCCCCGTTGGCACCGTCGAATGTGATGTAATCGCCTTCTTTGTAAACCTTGCCTTTCACCGTGAGTGTTTTTTCTTTTTCATTAATCACGAGTGCTGTACACCCAGCGATGCATGGCTTACCCATTCCACGCGCGACGACTGCCGCATGCGATGTCATTCCTCCGCGAGCGGTGAGAATCCCGGTTGAGGCCACCATTCCACCGATGTCCTCGGGAGAAGTTTCAGATCTCACGAGAACGACTTTCTTCCCATTTTTGTGCCATTCTTCGGCGTGAGCTGAGGTAAAGACCATCTGACCGGATGAAGCTCCGGGCGAAGCTGGAAGCCCTGTTGCGATGAGAATCTTTTTTGCTTTAGGATCAAGGCGTGG
This sequence comes from Bacteriovoracaceae bacterium, assembly GCA_947440875.1. GTDB lineage: Bacteria > Bdellovibrionota > Bacteriovoracia > Bacteriovoracales > Bacteriovoracaceae > Peredibacter. The sequence continues at coordinate 205 of CANETG010000158.1, read as the reverse complement.
ATGAAGGAGTTGATTCAAGTCTTCAGGTTGAATACGAAGAATAGCTTCCTTCTCTGAGATAAGCCCTTCCGCAACGAGATCGACGGCCACTTTGAGGGCAGCGTTCACAGTTCGTTTGGCATTTCTCGTTTGAAGAATCCACAGTTTCCCATTCTCAATCGTGAACTCGATATCCTGCATATCTTTGTAGTGACGCTCGAGCATT
>CANETG010000157.1 GCA_947440875.1 Bacteriovoracaceae bacterium | reverse complement strand
CTGCGCCCGCATCGGAAAAATCATCATGAGCGAGAGCTGACGATCCGGATACAAAGTTGCGTAGGCAATCAGAAGAGCAAAATTTATTCCGTTGAGCCCATGCAGATTACTTCCATACATGTGAGTGCCATGGAAAAGAAGAACACTCACCAGAAAATAAAAAAGACCCACGCCGAGAACGATGAGAGAAAGAAAACGAATGTAAACTTTTTTCCCCCAGAGAGTTTCAATTTCCGATCCGATGAACCAGATGAGAAGCGAATTAAAGAGTGCACCCATGAGTTGCGTTTCAACAAAGGGATAAGTCGCAAATTGATAAACCATTCCCGAAAGAACACCCGCACCCGAGAGGCCGAGAATTGAAACAACCGAAAACGCACCGATCGCCTTGAGGATTGAGTGAAGAATGAAAAGCGATCCCGCTGCGATGAGAATGACTTTATTCACAGGCGTCAGTTTTGGGGCCTGGAATTGGGATTGGTTCATCTTGAAGGCCTCTCTGAAAGCTCAATGAGCACTCCCCCTGTGGACTTGGGATGCATGAAATTAACCAGGCATCCACCAGCACCGAGTCTGGGTTCGGCATAAATAAAACGATAACCTTTTGCCTTCAGTTCATCGGTCTTTTTCTTCACGTCAGGAACTTTGAAACAGAGGTGATGAATGCCCTCGCCTTTTTGTTCGATGAATTGATGAATCGTACTTTCTTCGCTGGTCGGTTCAAGGAGTTCGATGTGCGCGTTCACATCTACGTGTGCAAACGCAGTGATCACTTTCTGATCTTTCACTTCTTCTCTTTCAGGAGCAAAAGTCAGACCCATATCTTCCCAGATTTTCTGAGACGAGCTGATGCTTTTGACGGCGATCGCAATATGGTCGAGAACACAATCTTTGAGATCGGGTAAGGACATGGTGTTTCCTGGTAAAGATCAGCTCATTATGCCAGAGGAGTGAGTCTCAGATCAATTTGAAAAGTCAGGCGCGGGCACAGCGCCATCACATCTGTTCGGGTCGCTTTCGTTAAATACTGGGATGGCGGCTTGAGTTGCAGGTGTGCAGGCACCGTTTTTACATTCACCGTACTCGGAAACAGTGAAACAGGACTGAGTGCAACGGGCCTCGCCGCTTACTGGATCATTCGGCTGGGATACTACGATGCATTTTGTTATCGGTGTTTTTCCACACCATTCTTTAGCGATACAAAAAGCTCCGATGGGTTTAGCACACAGAACCGCCGGATTCAGAGACGTGTTGTGAGGAGCGCACTGACCGTTGCCGCTGTTGCAACAAAGGCTCGAGCACTCGAGATCTGAGGCACACGTATTACCGATCGGCTTATTGCCTTGAATGTCGTTTTCATCAAAACACTGCGAGACAAGATTTTCATCCCAGCAGCGATTGTTCAGACAGCAACCAGAAGTTCCGCAGCTCGCGTTTGATGAACAAGACCGGAAATTTCTGTAAAGAACTTCGTTTCCGATATCGGTGCGGACAACTGTTGGACGAACGAGTTGAAGCTTCACGTCCAGCGCCTGTGAAATCGTGTACTCAACTCCGTTATCATCGCGCGCGGTGATTTCGATGGATGAAGTGACGTTACAAGATCCGACGTGATTTTGTTCACTGTCTTTACTTTCTGCGCGTGCGTTTGATCCGTCCATCCATTGGGAAGCCGTAGTTGTGACTGCACGTGCTCCATCGGGAGTCGCAGAACCTAAGTAACTAACTCCAGTCCCCAGAGAGACTTTCGTTGCGAGTGGAAAGAGATAAGAGTTATAGTAAATTTTGTCCTGCGGAACATAGGAAATGTTTCCATCAGAATCTTGAACGGCATACACCGGGCCATCGGGAAGAGCGCCTTTGGTGAGGTCAAAATTCACATATGAGTTCTCTTTAAATAGTCGTTTTGCACCGTCAAGGCGGGAGAAGCGGAATTGCCAGTTTACGGAATCCATCAATCGGTAAGGCCCACGGTAAAAATATTTCGTGGCACTTGTCCCGATCGTGAGCGAATCCCAAATTGTGGCCGCAGGGAAATTGAGAGACGGAGATCCGGTCGTGGCATTCGATTGGCTGAATAAAAATGATCCCGCGGTAAAGGCTCCCGCAGTTGTGACCGTATCTGGAAGAGGCTTGAGTAAACTCTTGGCTAAAAAATCTTGATAATAATTTGCACTCACAAAACTCATACTCTGGGTTAGACCTGGAGTGAGTGGAACTTGAGGTGTTAGGATTTGACGAACGAGTCCTTGATCGGCGACTTTTGCATACGCGTAGAGACATTCTTCTTCGGGCTGATCGGGGTTTGACTGAGCACCATCACAAGCTCCGACTCCCACAAAAGTAGGATCGTCGGCTACCTGTAGACCGCGACAGAAAAGACCGGTGTTTCGGTTATCTTGAGTCGGAGTATCACCTGCAGAGAAGTTATAATCATTGTAATCAAAAAGATCATACGGAAGGCGTACCGATCTGAATGGTTCTGATTTTAAATCGAGAACAAGAACACTGATCGGAGTCTGAGGAGTAATCCCGGGTGCCTGAACAATAGTCCCGGGAATTCCATCTTCGGGAATAGATTTCCGATTCGCTCCCCATTTAAATCTCACGCGAACGATGCGATCAGAAAGTGTTCCGACGTTGACTCCGGCGACGTAAAGTTTACCGGCGAAGTTTTTTGGGAGTGTAAGTTTCCGAACGTAAGATCCACCGGAAGCGATTCCGGTGCCAGTCTGGTAATTGGGATCAGAGGAAAGATTGGGTTCAATTAAGTGACGAATTTCGACTTTGGGGGGAAGAGTTGATCCATCACCGAGAACTTCATCATCGTCGGTAGCACCACTTCCGGAACCCGAAGACGATCCGCCAGTCGTTGAAATAGAGCCATCCGCTGAGAGACCTCGCTTCGACACAGGTGCTGCCAACGGATTACAACTCGTGATGAGGTAAATCATCAAGAGTAAATGGCAGAATATTTTCTTCCCTAAATTCAAAACTTCCATGGTCATAGACCTCGAAAGATATATCGGCACAAATCCTCAGAATGGTAGGATTATTCTCCCGATCACGAAATTCATCTAGAGAGTCTTTCGACCTTCCGTAATCTCAATGAATTAGGGTTAAAAGTCCGACTAAAAGACTTAACTCTTTGCCAGGGAATCAGGGCGTTTTTATGATGAATGTATGGAAAAAATCAGAATGGCATCACCCGATGATGCCGCAGCCATTCGCTCTATTTATTCTCATTACGTGAGCCACACCTCAATCACTTTCGAGATCGAAGTGCCGAGTGTTGAAGAAATGAGAAATAGAATTGTGGAGTACACCAAACAATTTCCCTGGCTCGTGATGGAAAAAGACGGAGTGATGATTGCTTACGCTTACGCCACACCCTTTAAGGCGCGCGCAGCTTACCGTTGGTCGGTGGAGTCTTCCATTTATGTAGACCAATCACTCTGCGGAAAAGGATCAGGAAAAAAACTTTACCTCGCACTTTTTGATCACTTAAAAAGAATGGGAATTCTCAACATCATCGGAGTCATCACTCTTCCGAATATTCCGAGTGTGGCGATCCACGAAAAACTGGGATTTCAATTAGTGGGACGTTTTCCGGAAGTCGGTTTCAAGGAAGGTCAATGGTGGGACGTGGGTTACTACCAACTCACTCTTCCGAAGCCGGAGACTCCGGAAGAATTAAGCGGATTTGAAATTACTTAAGAGCGTCGTTGAGAAGAAGTGAGAGACGAACTCCCGCGAGGAAAATTCTTTCTTCTACCAACGGCATAAACTTATACGCGTATTCGTAAGAGAGTTTCGGAATTTCCTCCGCTGGCACGTCTTTCCGGCAGTACCCTTTCATCGACATCGGCGCTTGTGGCTCAATGACGTTCGCTGGATAAATCTGAGTCCGTAGAACTTTTGATTCTCTTGCCCAGTCGATAGCCGTTCCTGACCGAGCCGCGTTCATTTGCTCAAGAGTTTTTCCTGCAGAGACAAATTTTGAAAGTTCAGTGAACGAAAGATTCGTGAAATTAATCATGCCCTCATCCCAAAGCGCGTGAAGGTTTGTCGCCTGACCCATGTAAGAAACTTTGCACCAGTTCCCACCCTGATCAAGACCATTCCCCACGTGAAGGGGCATGTGAAGATCACCGATGAGATGAACGATAAATTTCAGGGCGAATTCTTTTTCTTCACGCTTGGCAGTTGGGCTTTTCAGGATCGTCATCTGGGCCTCAATTGAGCCCATGAGTTTTCCGGAAGAGTTTGTTTCGTCGTGATCGTGAGCATCGTCCGCCCAATCGGTGTAGTGCCAATTGTAGGTATACTGATAGCGTGCCGGTTCCGATTTAATTTCATCCGGCCAAGTAGAACCCTTGGCGAGTGACTGACCTTGGAGAATATTTCGAGCAAGAAGAAGTGCGCGCGGATCCATATACTTTTCAGCAATCTCCCCTACCGCACGGTGACCAGTCGGTCCCCAAGCAAACGCAGACGTCGAGACTAAAAGCATACTCACGATGAAAGCTTTCATGTGATCTCCTCGAAGGTTCCCTTCGTTTTATTTTTTCTTAAATTCGGAACGGTAAAAAGTTTTCCGTGAAAAGTGACGTAATAGCCGGGCTTCAGAATTCTTGCGACCATCATCGCTTCAATCACGTTTTGAATCGCATCAGAGTCTTCAAATCCCAAAGGTCTCATCGCACCGGTGAACACTACGGGTACGGAAATTTTTGGGTGATGGTCAAAGCAATATTTGGCGGTCTGGTCCATCGTATCAGTGCCGTGAAGAACAACGACGGGAATATCTTTTCCTTGATCCTTAATCGCCTCAAGAATCGAGTGCCGATCATGTTCATCCATGAGGAGCGAGTCTTTCGACATGATCTGCTTGACGTGAATATCGGTGTACGGAAGACGCAGTCGCTGGAGGAGCTTATTTTTGACGATGGTTTCCCGGTTCTCGAGAGACCCTTCAAATTCATCGTAGATTTTTTCGATCGTTCCGCCGGTCGTAAGAATACTCAGCGGAATTATTTCATTTCCCATTCGAAAGCTGCCCTTGACGTTCGCTAATCAGTACCTATCTTTTACGAGATATTAAAGACGTTTACTAGACGACAATGTGGCACCGTTACCTTTTTGGAGGATCTATGACTACGCGTAAGGGTTCGATTTCAGTTAAAACCAATGACATTTTCCCCATTATCAAGAAGTGGCTTTACTCGGAGCACGATATTTTTGTCCGCGAGCTTGTCTCCAACGCGTGCGATGCCATCACAAAAAGAACAACTCTTTCCCGCGGTCAGGGGCACGAAACTCCTGATGGTCAGGTCAGTGTTGTGGTCGATAAGGCCGCTCGCCTCATCACGATTTCTGATAACGGTCTCGGGATGACGGAGCCGGAAGTCGAAAAATACATCGCTCAACTCGCCTTCTCTGGTGCGGAAGAATTCGTTCAGAAAATGAAAGACATGGGAAACACCGATTCAAAAACCGACATCATCGGGAAATTTGGCCTCGGTTTTTATTCCTCATTCATGGTCGCGGAAAAGGTCGAAGTGGAATCCCTGTCGTGGGTGCCAGGATCTCAGCCCACAAAATGGACTTGTCTTGGGGATACGGACTACGAATTTTCTGAATCAACGAGAACGGAAATTGGGACAACGATCAAACTTTTCATCTCCGCTGATGGCGAAGAGTTTCTTGATCACTGGAAATTAAAAGAAACGCTCACTCATTACTGCGACTTCATGCCGTATCCCGTGTCCCTCAAAGACGCTGCGACTGAAACTGAAGCAGAGCAAATTAACGACACAACTCCTCTTTGGAAAAAAGATCCGACGACTCTCGTCGATCAAGACTATAAAGATTTTTTCCAGAAGATGTTCCCGTACGAGCAAGAGCCACTTTTCTGGCTTCACTTGAATGTTGATCATCCGTTTACTCTCCAGGGAGTGCTCTTCTTCCCGAAACTCGATCGCACGAAACCCGTTCAAGACAATGGCATCAAGCTCTATTCAAAACAGGTTTTCGTCTCGGATAACGTGAAGAATGTGGTTCCGGATTTCTTGGGACTCTTAAAAGGGGCGATTGATTCCGTCGATATTCCTCTCAACGTTTCTCGCTCGGCCCTCCAGGGGGACCCGAATATTAAGAAGATCTCTAACTACATCATTAAAAAAGTCGCAGAGTCGCTCAAGAAGCTCTTTAACTCTGACCGCGAGCGTTTCGAGAAAGTCTGGGATGATATCGGACTTTTCGTGAAATACGGTTGCATGCAGGATACGAAGTTCGATGAAGTGATGAGAAAGTTCGTCCTCTTCAGAAATACCGACGGAAAACTTGTCACTCTCGAAGAGTACCAAGCGTCGATCCCTGAAACGTATAAAGAGAAGCTCAAAAATAAATACATTACCTTTGATAAGG
>CANETG010000156.1 GCA_947440875.1 Bacteriovoracaceae bacterium | reverse complement strand
CGGTCAAAGAGACTTCCAATAATGAGTTCGTCGTTACTTTGAGTCGCACCCTCCACGTGAGTGAGAGTGATAACATTGGCGACACCCTCTTTCTCGGCCAGTGTATTGGAGAGAGTTTTCAATCTCGCAATTTTGCCGGGCTCAACCCATGAGTCTTCCCGAGGGTAACTGATCACGAAGAGGTAGGGCTGCTCTTCATGGAGTCGAAATTCTTTCCTGATCTCATCATGGTGAATAAGGAGCGGGTGTGACTTGGGATAAAACTGATCAACCGAGTATTCCGTTTTCAGATTCACGATCTCCCAGACGCTCCACGCGACGGTACTGAAAACGAGGACCCATCCAAGAATGAAATAGTGTTTCATATTAAGTCCATCGTGATGAATTGACCTTCAGACCGAAGATTCGAAAGCATGTAGTCGCGGTCACCGGCCCTGAACTGGGGGAGGGAAACCTTTTCTTTTTTGTCTGAACAAATCTTACTTAAGGCATCGGCGAGGAGAGTTTGGGGAATTCGATTTCCTGGTTTGTAAATGAGTTGGTAAAAATAGCCAAAGCTCCAGACGAAACTGGCGGCTGCTTTACCTGTAGAAAAAGAAAGATCGCCAGATGTTAATTCCATTTTCACGGGAACAGCAACGCTCATACTATAAACGATGTAATCAATCGGTGAACCACCAATGACTGTCAGGAGACTGCCACGACCGGAAAGACTTGCTTTCCATCCAGACTCCTCCTCCTTAAGTGAAAGGAGGAGTGACTGAGGCTCATTTTTTAAAACAAAGGGAGTAGCAGAGTTAAATTTCCGTAAATCTGGCCAGACTAAATATTGCATGACTCTGGAACCGAGGAGTTTTCTAAAACTGTCGTTTTCTCTTAAGTCATACAAGCGTGGAAAAAGTACTCGCATTCGGTCTTGGATGAGTGTCTGATATCCGATCTGTGAGAGATACAATCGAGGAGATTGAGAATTCATTAATTCCTCAATATTATCCGGCAGTGAAATTTCATCGGGACTTGTCAGAGGAATGGTTCCTCGGACAATGAATCCCTTTTGATTGGGAGAATCGATCCTGATATCACTCCACTGACCTTCTGAAGAATTTACTGAAAGCCATTGCTGTCGAATCCATTCGTCCAGAAGGGGTGATACCCAATCTTTAATGAGTGATGAGAAGAGCGCTGGATTTTTTAGTGCTAGGCTCAGAGTTGTTTCGATCTCTTCTCCGATGCCGGATAAACCACTGCAGCGAATCGGAGTCACTGACCATCCATCAATAGGAATCTGATAATTAAGATCCTGAAGAGTGGGGAGGTATTTATTTTCACTTTTTAAAGAGAAGAGGGCGTCGATACGAAGAGAGGGGATACTAATGGTCACTGGACCACACATCGCCCTGATACGGACTTGAATCGTATTTCCGCCAAAGTCGCGGATGAGTAATTGATCGACGAGCATTTCACCAAGATGGAGATTCACGGCACCGGTGGCATCCAAATGTAGCGATCGATCTGAAAACTCAAGATTTTCGATGGCACCCGAGAGATCCATGTCGACTGATTTCAATTCCGGTTTTATTTCACCCAGATTAAGCCTAACACTCGCTTGGATTTCTTGAACGAAGAACTCTTTTTTCTTGATCTCAGTAGTCAAAAAATCCCAGGGAATCCATCCTGCGAATTCTACTGAGCCAGCTTGGACAGGGAGGGAGAAAAGGGCAATTATGAATAGTACGCACTGACTTCGTGTCATAAGGAGAGGCCTCCTGGTTCAGATTCATTCCGAACTGAGTGGTTTATACGACCTTTCTTTTGAAAAAATTTAATACTCAGGTAACCGACTAATTTTTATGGCCGGCACAGAATGTGCTTACATAAGTGTGGAGGTTCTCATGAGTGATCCAGATGAAGAGTATGTGAATGACGAAGTTTCGCCACTGTTTCTTTTCCGTGACCTCATACTGAAAGAAGAAGTTGGTGAAGCACTTGCCTTCCATGAAGACATCGATGCTTCCCAGGTGGAAGTCAACGCGCGAAATGGGGTGATCACACTCTATGGATCTGTCCAATCTCTGCGAGAGAAAGAATCCGCAGCAGACTGCGCGTCTGATATTGAGGGTGTTATCACTGTGATCAATCGAATCGAGATCTTTTAGAAATATCTAGTTTTAGTCTTCCATATTTATTTCCTCATCAGTTACGATTGAGAAAAGGAATTATTTATGCGTGGGCCCATCCTTCTTTAAGGATTTTTACTCTTTCAAGCATGTAGCAGCATGGACCGAGAGAAATGTCTTTCTGTTAACTGGTATGACAAGTTCAGCGTCTTTTTTTCTGATTGTCCTGGAGCTGTTCATTGAGTTTCTTCAGATTTTGAAAAGTTCCATCGCCTGATTTTTGTTCTGGTCTTTCTTCAATCGAGTCAGAGGATTTTTCATCAAGCTGACTGACCGCTCCTTCTTTCATTTCATAGTAAGGCATGAAAGGACGGATATCTTTTTCTTCATCAGCTTCCGGGGAAGTAAAGTTTTTTAGATCATCAGCGGTAAGTGTGAGATTGATAATTTTTTTATCCTGGATGAGGATCATGCGTTCGCCTGCCATCAGGGGATGACTTTTTCCTTCTTGATCAACGACCTCCGCGGATCCTTCTATGAGGGCGTACTCTGCGATCCCCTTTCCATCGACTTCTCGGTAGTTCATCATGATTTTGGTCCCTCGGACACCCATCGTCGTGAACTTGGAGCGGAAGTTTACTTCGCCAGATTTAATTTTTTGACGGACGTTGGCAGTGAGTTGCCCTCGTTTTAGTTCATAACTGATCTTCCGTTCATTTTTGTCTTTGAATTCAAAATCGAGAAACACAATTTCTGAGTTTGGACCAAGGGCTAGCCAGGTATCATCGGCGACGATGATTTTCATCGAAGCATCTGCTTCAGTCACGACGACATCTTTTGGATAAAATTTTTCTCCTACTTGAACTATTCTTGGTCTCCCGCCCGTGGTTCGAAGAACTTTTCCTTTGAGGAGTTTGAGTTCGGCAACAAAATTGGGAACGGCCTTGCCGCTTTCCTTGTTAAAAGAAAAATTTTGGGCAAAGGCAGAGTAGGGAAGAAAGAAAAAAAGGAGTAGTGTTTTCATAGGATAAGTTTAGCAAGTCGCATAAGTTTGTCTACCGAGTATTTGGCGTTTCGCAAGAGAGGCCAATTATTTTGAGAACGAGAATAGTCACCTCTCCCTAATTACCCTGGCTTGATTTTTCGCACAAAATTCTAGCGCGGAGCTATCATCCCGTTTGGTCTTGTCGTTTTTGGCAATTGGGTTTACTTCTGTCGTCGCCACTGTGAATTCCACGGCAGGAGACCACATAAAAATAATTCTCGCATTCGTTTTAATTATCCTTTCATCTTCAGTGTTTGCTCTGAAGTCAAATCGTGAACTCCGAACGATGGAAACAATTAGTACCGACATGAGTTCTGGGACCCCTGCCAAGAAGTTCTTAAAGAACTTAAATCTTGGCTATTATCAGCAGTTCTTGGGTCCCACTCTGTCTGGGCCTTCTGATGAAACGTACAACGTTTATCAAGAGGGGATGGATACGCCTCGTTCAGGCCGAGCGCCTCTTCAAAGTTTTCATACGCTTTCTCTTCGTTATAAGATTTCACAGCTCTGGACAGTTGGTGGATCTGTGGCAGCGGTGAATGGTTATTCGGACCAAGTAGAGAATCGCGGTGGAGTGATTAACAACGGGGATACGACTTTTTTTAATACACGGCTGTCACTCTTTTTTCCCACCGTTTCCAAATCTTTTGGATCGTTTTACACAAACTTTTCTTACGAGCTTCCGACGTCTGAGATCGCAAAAGAAAACCGACAGCGCTCCGGGTGGGTGATTGGTGAAACACTTTCTTTCAAACTTCCCTCCTACAAATGGACGGCGGGAATTTCCGGACAGCTCTACCGCATCTTCTATGAAAACAGTCAGCGTACTGCGGTTTTACCAAATGGATTCCGTGCGATGCCGACTCAATTGCAAACGATGATTCTCAGTGTTTCACCCTACGCGAATTATCGATTCAACGATCGTTATCAGTTAGGCTCAACCGTCGTTATGGATTGGGATCAGCGTGGATTTCAGGAAAGCTCGCGCGAATTTAATAACAATCTTCCTCATCGCGCGCGCTTGACCGGAACCTACTTCCCGAGTCTCAAATATCTCACGAGTGTTGGTCTGTTCACTCAAGCACTCGTCAAATTCCGGCCGGATACAACCGCTCTTGGTGCTGAGGTGGCGGTAAACTTTTAAGGCGAGTAAAAACATCCAGTATCGTAAACTATGGATGTTGTGTGTTCTTGGATGACCCTATAAATTTTGTTTTTAGATTTCCGAAAAGCATTTCAGTATGAGTATGAAGATCAACACAAACGTAGCATCTTTACAGGGACAAAACGCTCTCAGTAAGTCGTCGCGTGATGTTGCCGAAAGCCAGACCAAGCTTGCCAGTGGAACGAGAATCGTCAAAGCGGCCGACGATGCTGCGGGGCTGGCGATCTCAGAAAAAATGAAATCAGAGATTCGTTCGTCGAAACAGGCGAGCCGAAACGCCAACGATGGTATTTCACTCGTTCAAACGGCGGAAGGGGGACTTAGTGAAAGTTCAACTCTTCTTACCCGAATGAAAGAACTCGCCATACAAGCAGCAACTGATACTTTGAGCGATACTGAACGCCGAATGGTTGAAAACGAATACCAGGGTATGCAATCTGAACTTGATCGGATTGCGGCGGGTACTGAGTTCGGTGGAAGAAAACTTTTGAATGGTCAGGGCTCGTCTCTTGAATTCCAGGTTGGGCTCGGCGGTCAAAAAATGAATCGCGTCTCTTACGATGCTGGGGCCATTAGATCGGATTCGAACGCTCTCGGAATTTCTGGTGGCCGCGTATCGACCAAAGACGATGCTCGGAATGTGCTAGGAAGAATTGATCAAGCTTTTGATAAAATCTCCGGCCATCGTGCCCTACTTGGGTCCATCCAAAATAGACTCCAAACAAGCTCCAATAACATCGATGTCTACACAGAAAATATGAGTGCTTCCAATAGCAGAATCCGCGATGTGGATTACGCCCTGGAAAGCTCGAACCTTGCTCGAGGGAAAATTATTACGGAAGCAGGAACGGCCGTTCTTGCTCAGGCGAATGTTTCTCCTCAGGCGGCGCTGAAACTCGTCGGATAAAGCGCCATCAATATTTGTCAGCCCCTCAAATCACCTGCAAAATCGTCTTGGCACTCACTGGATTCAAGAGCTTCGAACAAACACCACACTTGAGAGTTTTTTACAAAATGCTAACATTGGCCCATGAAAAAAAAACCCATCATTTTCACCCTTCTTTCGATTCTCTGTTTCATCGAACCCCTCATCAAAGTTCTCTACTTTAAGGCCGCAACCAATTTCGATTTCATGGTGATCATTGGGAATGTGATGGCGCGAAATACTTTTCGTGAGGTCATGGATTTCTGGCTAATCTTTCCGATTGCAGGGCTTCTTATTCTGAAACTCCGTCGCTTTACATACTTCACGTTCATGGGAGTTCTTCTCTACATCCTTCACAATATTGTGACGTATGAAAAATACACCTGGCCCTATAACTCGGCGGAACCTTTTATCTACAACAAGATCGTCGCCATCATTGCGATGGGAGTGTTTGTTTACTTCCTTTCTCCGAAAGCGAGACGGCCATTCTTCGACAGACGGATTCGCTGGTGGGAGCCGAAGGCCCGTTACTCTGTGAACTTAAACTGCAAGCTCGATAATGGTCACCTCTGTTTTCCCGGGAGCATAGTGAACCTTTCTCACTCAGGAGCTTTCATTAGCTATAGTCCATACCTCAGAGTTGGGGACAAGTTAGAAATTGAATTCAATTTTTTAAGTAACGTGATCACACTCCCACTCGAGGTCATGAACGAGCACGATATTCTTGGGCACAAAGGATTCGGAGTGAAGTTTAATCTCACGTACGGTCAATCGGTGATGATGGCCAGAGTGATCGGTAAAATCTCTCTTCTCAAAACAGCATCACAGCACAAAGAAACATTGACCTCAAAACTCGCCGCTTAGTACACGACTCGGGTTCTGATAGAGCGCTTGAGCTTATTGATATTTTCCGCAAGTTCGGACGCGTGGGTCGAGTGAACATCCATCACAAGGTATCCGACTTCATTATCCGTTGAGAGGTACTGGGCCTCAATGTTGGCGCCTGCGTTTGAGATGATTGTATTTATTTCCCCAAGAACTCCGGGCTCATTTCTGTGAACGTTGAGGATCCGAGAGGTTCCTTTTTTGACCGGTAAATCCACATTCGGAAAGTTGACCGCTCCAGAGGATGATCCAATCTTGAGGAATCTTCTGAAACTTTCTGCGACTTCCATTCCAAT
>CANETG010000155.1 GCA_947440875.1 Bacteriovoracaceae bacterium | reverse complement strand
CTCTTTTCGAATCAGGTAACATCGACAATGAACTCTATGGACTAAATATCGGTGGAATTTACAACTTTGATGATGATCTCACGAATGCATTTTTTATTTCCCTCTACGGAGGAATGTCATGGAGCAAATTCTACGGAAGCGGCAATGGTTCGTTTGACTAATGGAAAGGAAGAGGAGCTATCGGTAAACGGTTTGCCCTTTCAAAAATCAATCTTCCGAATGTGACGTATTCTCCCGAAGTCAGCTTTACACGTACTGAACTTACGGAAAATGGCTCTGGTGTAAATACAGTGTCGATCCGCTTTCTTCAATTCTCAGTTTTCTTCTAATCTCTTTCGGGCCCCCTCCTTGGGCCCCTGTTTCCTGAGAAAAAAAATTCAAACCATTTAAGTCTTTCCTGCTGATAAAATTCTAACTCACTCGAATGTCCATTTACTCGCGACTACACTTGCGTAGCAACACGGCTCAAGTACAAACATAGTCAGTTGAAATACCCATGACATGACCCGAGCATCGTCAGAATACTTTCTCACAAGAATGTTTCTACCGAAGAAACCAAAATCAACAAAGGGGATAACTTATGAAGTCCATTCTTGCTCTTGCTACAGTTCTTCTGATGGGCTCCGCCTATGCGCAATCCGATTACGAATCATCATCTTCTCAATCCTGGGGAGATAGTTTTTCAACTGGATCGGGTACAGGTCAGGGAGCAGCTACCGGTGGTGACATGTACATGATTGAGTCCAACGTGGATTCGCTTATCCGTGGTGCCTATTCTTTTGATAAGTCGAAATCTCGCGGTAAATCTGCGGACAATGATTCCGAGCTTGATCTTAATTTGAACTATGCCATGAAGTTTATGGATAAATGGCAGGGTGGTGTTCGCCTGAATTATTTGAAAGATACTGATTCGAGTGGTGATCGTGAAGACTACGGTTTTCAAGTTGGTGCGTTTTATAACTTTAACGATAATTTGCAAGAGAGTATGTATCTTTCACTTTTCACCGGTCTAGAGTGGAATAACTTTTATGGAACTGGGACTGCCGATGATGAAGTATGGAAAACGACTTTTGCCCTAGGGAAGCGTTTTGGCCTTGCAAGGTGGAATGTGGCCCACCTTGTTTACAGTCCGGAAATTGCCCTCTTAACGGCAAATTCCACAACTGGCTCCAAGGGCTCAAATCTTGAGTATGCTCAGAGTGTTCAATTACGTTTCCTTCAGTTCTCGCTCTTTTTCTAAATGATTTCTCATGGGGCCCCCTCAAAAGGGGGCCGCTCTCACTCATAAATCCTCTTTAGGGTCCATAAACCCCTGTAAAAATTTCAATTGTGTAGAGTCATTAGTCGGTATGCGTTATATTCCGATTGTTAATACTATTCCTTGAAGGAGTTCACATGTTTAATCTTGGTGATCACGTTGTCTGTCCCGGCCACGGTGTCGGTCAGATCTGCAGCGTGGAAACGAAAGAGCAGAATGGTGAGCCCAAGAGCTTCTACATCATTAAAGTCATCTCTAATGGAATGAAAGTCATGATCCCAGTGGACTCGAAAGAAGGTGTTCGTGCTCTCATTCCTTCCAACGAAATTAACGGTGTATTTGAGCTTTTAAAAGATCAGACTGTGAAGGTGGACCAGTCGACCTGGAACCGCCGTCACCGCGAATATTCACTCAAAGTAAAAACCGGGTCTCTCCTTGAGATTGCCGATGTTCTTCGTCAGCTTCTTCTTCTTAAGATGACTAAGAAGTTATCGTTTGGTGAAAGAAAAATGCTCGACCAGTGTAAGGACCTTATCGTGAAAGAAATTTCACTTTCTACGGGTGCTGCTGAGCTCGACGTTTCGAGCAAAATCGACTCCCTTTACGCCTAAGTTTGGTGTATCTTTTTCCTCAATCAGTTGATTGAGGAGCTCCTATGTCTGTTCGCGTAAGATTTGCCCCATCTCCCACCGGTTACCTCCATATTGGTGGTGCCCGCACTGCTCTTTACAATTATCTTTATGCCAAAGCACTCGGTGGAACTTTCATTCTTCGGATCGAAGATACGGATATTGAAAGATCCAACGCCGAATATGAAAAGCTTCAGATCGATGATCTGAAATGGCTTGGGATCACTCACGACGAAGGTCCAGATAAGCCAAATCCGAAATACGCTCCCTATCGGCAGTCTGAGCGCTCAGCGATTTATCAAAAGTACGCAGATCAGCTGATCGAAAAAGATCTCGCTTACTATGATTTCTGTACGGAAGAAGAGCTCGAAGTGATGAAGGCCAGGGCCGAAGCAGAAGGGCGCGATCCGGTATACGAAGGAAAGTGGAAAGATCCTGCGAACAAAGTAGAAGCACTCGAAAGAGTGAAAGCGGGTGAGAAACCGGCGATCCGTTTCCGTGCGCCCAAAAAATCCTACACTCTTAAAGATAAAGTAAAAGGTGACGTCACTTATCCGGCCAATATGGTGGGTGATTTTGTGATCGTGAGATCAAACGGTCTTCCGGTCTACAATTACTGCTGTGTGATCGATGACATGCTGATGGAAATCTCGCACGTGATTCGTGGCGAAGATCATCTCAATAATACTGTTCGTCAGCTGATGATCTACGAAGCGCTGAATGCAAAATTGCCTGAGTTCGCTCACGTTTCGCTTCTCATCGGATCTGATCGTCAGAAACTCTCAAAACGTCACGGCGCTACGTCTGTGAATCTTTATCGGAATGAAAACTATCTTCCCGAGGCGATGTGTAATTACCTCACACTGCTCGGATGGTCTCATCCTTCAGAAACGGATATTTTCTCGAAAAGTGATCTCTTTAGTATCTTCTCCCTTGAGAGATTCTCAGGCCACGCAGCGATGTATGATCTTGAAAAACTAAAATGGGTCAATGGTCAGCATCTGAAGAAGATGGAAAACGAAGACATCATCAAAATGCTCTCTGGCATGCCAGAAGCGACTGGCTTTAATCAGCAAGATCCTGCCTGGAAGAATACGGCCGTCACACTTCTCAAGCAATACGCAGATTTCGTGAGCGATATACCCAAGAAAGCTGAGGAGATGATTTTCGGCGAGCACATTGAAATGAAAAATGAGCTGATGGAAATTCTCGGCTGGGAAACAACCCCGAAAATTATTGATTACCTTCATGGCGAGATGAATAAAATTACGACGCCGTTTGTGACTGAAGCAGAGCTTACTTCGTGGATGGACTTTGCGAAAAAAGATCTCGCGATTAAAGGGAAGCCATTGTTTCAGGGGATTCGTGCGGCCCTCACGGGGCAGGAACACGGACCGGATTTAAAACTTCTTATTCCGCTCACACCGGTCTCAATCATCAAAAAAAGATTGTCTCTTCTCAGTAAAACGAAACAGGAAAAAGATGGCTAAGGAAATTCGGATTCACAATAATCTTTCACGCAAGAAAGAAGTGTTTCAGTCGATCACCCCTGGTGAAGTGAAATACTATTCTTGTGGTCCAACGACTTACGATTTCCTCCATATCGGAAATGCCCGTGCTCTGGTCGTTGGTGATCTCTTTCACCGAGTGCTGAGAAGCTTTGGTTACCGAGTGAACTTTGTTCGAAACTACACAGATGTCGATGACAAAATTATTGAGCGCGCGAAAGAACAAAAAAGGGATCCCATTGAGCACTCCGCACTCTTTGTGAAAGAATGCGAAACGGATATGAATTCTCTAGGCATGATGCCAGCAACTCATACGCCGAAAGTTTCTGAGACAATGCCTGAGATTATTAAAATGATCGAAGACATCATCAGAAATAAAAAAGCTTATGTCGTAGACGGGGAAGTCTTTTTTGATGTTCCATCATTCGCTGATTACGGCAAACTATCTAAAAAAGACCTCGATTCTCTTCAACACGGTATCCGTGTCGATGTTGATACCAGGAAGAAAAATCCGGCGGACTTTGTTTTGTGGAAGCCCGCAAAAACCGGAGAGCCTTCTTGGGATTCTCCCTGGGGGAAAGGTCGCCCTGGCTGGCACATAGAATGTTCTGCGATGGCGAAGAAATTTTTAGGTAATACACTCGATCTTCATCACGGGGGAGTGGATCTCATGTTCCCTCACCATGAAAATGAAATCGCACAGTCTGAAGCCGCCAACAATTGCTCATTTTGTCATCACTGGGCCCACAACGAGTTTTTAAACTTCGGGACTGAGAAGATGAGTAAGTCTCTCGGAAACGTCGTAAAAATTAGAGATTTTGTGAACAAGTACGGGGGCCAGGTCCTTCGTCATATTCTCCTCACTGTTCATTATCGTGCTCGCTTAGAATGGACGGATGAGGTCGTTCAAAGAGGGATTGACGAGGTACGGAGAATCCATGAGTTCGCTCTCGAGGTGAACACTTTTAAGGCCAGTGGAAACGGTACTGATCCTGAGATTGAAAACTGTATCTCTCGAATGGAAGAAGAGCTCTCAAATGATTTTAATTCTGCCGGAGCACTTGGGCAGTTCTTTGTTTTCCTTCGTTATGTGAAGACGAAAAGAGATCAACTGAGTCATGAAAGTCTCGCAACTGTTCATCGCACGATAAAGTTTGTTCAAGAGAGCATGGGACTTATCAATGCTTCACCTGAAAATGTACTCTCATCACTGTCGCGCCTAGATCATGACTCTGCGGCAGCTGGAGTTGATGGGGTTTGGATTGAAAATCTAATTGAAGAAAGAAAGACTGCGAAGGCTCAAAAGAACTGGAAGCTCGCGGATGAAATTCGCAAAGAATTAAACGCTCAAAATATTGTCCTCAAAGACAATCCTGATGGATCAACCTCTTGGAAAATTGGGTGAATTTTTCATCCACACGGAATAGATTCTTCGTGCTACTCGAATCGAATTTCGTTTTTTACTTGGGAAAATAGATTAAAGAAGCTCTTCGTACTTTTGGGGCCTATTCACAACTTTTAATTCTTTATTTTTTTTCACCAATAATTCGAGCGGACGACCGCGGAGATTATAGTTTGAACCCATGCTGTACCCATAGGCACCGGTGTCCGCAAGAACGAGATGATCACCGGCTTGAAGTTTCGGAAGATCTCTATCAGAAGCAAAACAATCTGTGGTTTCGCATATTGGACCCACAACATGGCAACGGACTTGGTTCTTCGCTTCTCTCACCGGCAGAAGTCCATGGTAAGCTCCGTAGATCGCAGGTCGCATGAAATCGTTCATCCCGCCATCAACGATGAGAAAATGATTATCCTCAGAAACTTTATTCCGAAGAACACTCATTACAAAAATTCCTGCCTTCGCTACAATTTTGCGCCCAGGCTCGAAAACAACACGAGGCCGAAGATCCGTTTTTGAATAAAAATGCACCTCGAGATGTTTCGCCACGAGTTTCATGTACTCTGAAATTTGCGGCATCTTCTTGGTTTCGTCAGGGTGGTAGTCAACACCTAGTCCACCGCCGACGTCCAGGAATTCGAGCGATATATTCGTCATGAGTGCTATTTCGGAAAGACGTTTTATCGCTTGTCCTGTCGCCTTGAGATCAAGGAGTTGCGAACCAATATGGATCGAAAGTCCTACGAGGCGACTATGAGTCCAAAGAGATTTTTTTTTGAGAGAATCCAAAACATCTTTTTCTAAAATACCGAACTTGTGAGTTTTGTTTCCGGTGGAAATGAACTTGTGGGTTTTAGGTTTCACAACGGGATTTAATCGGAAGCAGATCCTTGCCGTTTTCTTATGTTTTCGGCTGAGCTTATTAATAAGCTCAAGCTCTTCGATTGATTCGACATTAAATGAATAGATATCTTTTTTTAGGGCAAATTCAATTTCTTCTGCCGTTTTGCCCACTCCAGAAAAAACAATTTTGTCTGCAGGGATTCCTGCTTCGAGAGCGCGTTTTAATTCACCACCAGAGACAATATCTGCGCCCGAGCCAAGCTTGGCGAGAATCTTTACGAGTTCGCGATTGGGATTGGATTTCATAGCAAAACAAATCAGGGGATCATTCAGTCCCGCATTCTTGGCGGCATCACTAAAAGATGAATAGTTACGACTAAGAATCTCTTCGGAATAAAGGAAAAAAGGCGTTTTATATTTTTGGGCCACAGACGAAATGTCTGTCTTCGAAAAAACTAGTTTCTTCTTATGGTAGGAGAGATCGTTCATGGAAAGGTTACACTTTTTCGCCAGCTTAGAACCTGATCTAAAGTCGCTTCATCCAGCTGGTGATCATCAAAAGCGACTTGGGCAAGGATATCAAAATTCGTCAGCGACTGGTAGGAAAACCCTGACTCTTGGAACACCTTCTCAGCCTCTGCAAACCCATAGGTAAAAAGGGAGAAGATCTTGACGACTTCGACTCCTTCTTCTTGGAGCTTTAACGCAGCTGCGATGGAGCTTTTCCCTGTCGAAATAAGATCTTCCATGAGAACAGTCTTCATTCCCCGCGCTGCCTTCCCTTCAATCGCATTCTGGCGGCCATGGTCTTTG
>CANETG010000154.1 GCA_947440875.1 Bacteriovoracaceae bacterium | reverse complement strand
CGACTCATCAACAGTCTCTTTGTTCAATACAAGCCTCACGATGATCGCGCCCCTCTCGAAGGACGCAAGGATGGGCTTTATAGTTCATTTTATGTCCTAAAGAATCTCATGATTATGCTTTATCCGTTTGTGCCGCAGACGATGGAGCGGGTGAGAGAGAGTTTGAATTTACCGGAGAGTGTTTGGTCGGTGGATGAGTTGGGGACCGGTTTAAGTTCTGGTCATGGAGTGAATCAAAAAAACCTTTATTTTCCATCGATAGCAGGAATCAATCAGGAATAGATTCCTACCACCTCTAGCATCTCGATTATCTATCATTAGTTTAGGTTCCAGCACACTTCGGTTTTAAGGGTTTACTAATGTGGAGTCTGCTACTCGTTTGCAATTTTTTATGGAATTGGTAGAATAAAAATCTGGTGTGGTGTTTTTGAACTTTGCGTAAGTGAAAGAGTTTGCAATAATCTTTTCCAGATATGTAGGAACCTTTTCTAGACATTTAGCGCTGATCAGCTTGCCAATGAAATGTGTTACGACCCGGATCAAGTTCGTTATTTCATTTCGACATTAGAATTAATAGGTAATCAATTTAATCTCCTCTGCTCATGCTCATTACGGTGGAGCGGATGTGGAAGAGTTTGAATTTGCCGTTAAGAAAAAGTGCGAATTTTACCGACGGATTTTATAACACCAAAGACATCGGCCGTTTGGAAAATGGTAGCGACCATAGCTTGGGTCAAACTCAAACAGCTAGAAACAGATTTGAAAGATGCATTTCTCCTTTATTAAGAGAATCCTCACACTCCAAGCAAGTTTGTTTCAAAATAATCAAAAAAAGATGATTAATGAGGATGACCTTTAGTTATTTTTTGGTTGGAAGACTTTAGGATTAGGTATGGATGGACGTAGGTCTAATCTGGGCTATACTTTTTTTGCTAACCAAGAACAGATCGCTTTTACCGTCTTTATCAAATCACGGAGGGAATTGACCGCCCGTGGTTTCTAACATTTGAGGAAAAAATGAATTTAAAAGAGACCTTAGAACAAATTGACGCCAATTCAAATCTTACCAAAGTTGTGACCACAATGGCTGACGACGGTAAGATGAAAGATTTCATCGTGAAAACCGTGCAGTATCTCCAACACGAGATCAATAAGTACATGGAAAGTTATAAGATCATCAATGACGAAGATGATCTCGACTACTTCACTGCCGTTCAATACGTTGAACTGAAGGCCCGCTGGATTCAGATGAATCTGCGTTCGAGCTACCATGCTTTTGCCAATGGTGAAGGCGAACCAGAAATACTGCTTCGGGCCTCAGCGACGTCGCACTTTCTTTCTATTGTCGAACCGCATGTCAATAAAAGCTACGTCGAAGAAATTCAACGATTGCTTGCCCAGCCAATCATCGGGAATACAATTTAAAAGACCGACTAAAAAGTGACTGCGTCTCATTCAAGGGTCGTAAGGATGAGTCTTAATAGTTCGTTTTACGTACTGACAATCTTGACCACCAAGGAAGGCGTGATTAGGCTTGAATGATGAACATTAATCTCAACTCTTATCTCCGCAGGATCAAATTCTCCGGGGACCTCACGCCGACATTTGATCTTTTAAACCGGATTACGGAAGCCCATGCCAAGGCAATCCCGTTTGAAAATATCGATGCGGTCTTGGGGATTCCCATCCAGCTTTCTCCAGAAGCAATTTTTGAGAAACTCGTGACTAATGATCGTGGCGGATATTGTTTTGAACAAAACGGCTTACTTCTTTCTGTGCTCGAGACTTTGGGTTTTCATGTTCGGCCGGTGAGCGGACGAGTTCGTCTCAGGTTCACCGAGCGCTCGCAGGTGGGACCGAGAACTCACGTTTTCTTACGGGTCGAAATTGGCGAAGAATCTTTTCTCACTGACGTCGGCATGGGATCAGCTTCTTTGACCGGAGCTTTGAGACTCATTGAAGATCTCGAGCAACAAACGCCCCATGATATGAGACGGATCGTTCGAGAGTCTGGACTCTACTACCATCAGGTGCGCTACGATGGTATTTGGAAAGATGCCTGCGAGTTTACTTTGGAGGAGATGCCTCTGATCGATCGCGAGATCGCCAACTGGTACACCAGCACGCATCCACAGTCCCATTTCAAAGATCGCTTGGTCGCAGCACGCGCGCGTGAAAATGGGGATAGACTGAGTTTAGAAAACTTTGACTTTACCGTTCGCCCAAAAAACGCTGAGGCAGTGAAAAAAAAACTCGGCAGCTTTGACGAACTTATTGAGGTTTTAAGAAGCGAGTTCGCACTGCAATTATCGGAAGCAGATTGCAAGGGAATAAAGGGATTGCCTTTTTTACGCTCAATCAGTTGAGGTCGGGGCGATATTCCACATTCGAAGTCATCCGTTTTGATACCGCAGCAGGTCCTAGAAACTCAATGATTGCGCGATTCACTTCACCAGCGTGGGTCCACGGAATTCCGTGCGAGCCTCCGGGAATTTCGATGAGTGTCCCGACGATTTTTGCGAGCACTCGGCCTGTCGACTCGATCGGAAGAATCTTATCCGCGTCGCCTTGAATGATGAGGAGGGGAACGTCGATTTTCACCACGTCGGCTCGGAAATCTTCGACCCAGGCATCAACGCACTTAAGAAATGCAGCGGCACCGGAGCTCACTCCAAGGTTAAAGTCAGCGCGGAGTTTCTCTTCACTCACCCAGCCGTGTGTGAGCATGCCGTTATGGTAAAAGCTTTTCAGAAACGTCGTCATGAAAGCGAACCGGTCTTTCAGGATCGCTTCTTTAAAACTATCGAAGACATCTTGATCGACTCCGGTTTGATTGTCTTCCGTTTTGAGAAGGAAGGGAAGTATCGGTGACACCATGACAGCGCGGTTGATGTTCGCGGTTCCGTAGAGGGAAATGTAACGGGCGATTTCGCCAGTTCCCATCGAGTGACCGATCAGAGTCACATTTTTCAGTTCGAGTTTCTGAATGATCTTACCCAAATCAGAGGCGAGGGTGTCGTAGTCGTAGCCGACAGACGGTTTACTCGATTCTCCGAAGCCTCGGCGATCGTAGGTGATCACGCGGTAGCCAGCAGCGATGAGTTCGCGCTCCTGACATTCCCAGGCCGCACCGGAAAACGGGTAGCCGTGAATCAGGATCAGAGGTTCTCCCGCGCCGCGGTCTGTGAAGTGAAGTTCTAAGGGGTATTTGTTCTCAAATCCGACTGGAACGTATGCCATAAATCCTCCGAGATTATGATCTGCATTAATGAAAACGCAGAGACTCTCTTTGCAAAATGGCGGCCGAGAAAATCTGAGTGTTCATTTCTGCACAAAGATCAAGATGAATATGTTACTCCATTTTGAAAGACAAAGATCAGTAAGCGAATACCGAGCTCATCGCACCGGACGAAGACATCTTTCTTCCAAACTGCTGCTCATGAAGACTCTCATATTCATTTTGTCTTGCCGGATCTGAACCATATAAAGCCGAGACGATAAGACCATCCACCTTTGCTACTAAATCGGAAGAAGCGATCTTTGCCTTGGCTGTCTTTATCGCTAAGGCAAATTTATTCGAAATAGCTTTGGTGATGGGATCGATAAGATTGCCGTTCTCTTTGGCAAAAGTTTTCTTGAGTCCCGGCATCTCCACATCAGCAACGACCGTGTGATTTTTTGAAGCAGTCAAGGCAGGCGCTCCCACTTCAAACTCAGCCTCGTAAGCAGTCCCTGGATTTTCCGAGTGAGCAATCATACTTTCCTGAAACGCATTCTCACGGGCCTGAAAAACTGCCGATTGATCAAGCTGTGATTGAAGTCGTGCTGCTGAAATGAGAGCTTCCATTTTTTTTCCAGGGGTGATGTTCACATGGAAAGTTTGTATTTTACAATTACCCGGAAGCCCCGTGATAGGAAGCTTTGTATACAAGCTCTCCTCAAGATCTTTTTTAGTCGTCGCTGCGAGACCCTGACCCTCAACCGTGCAACCACATTCCTGGCCCAAGCTTTGATTGAGCGGACTAATTTCTTTTAAGACTTCATCAAAACGGGAGTGACCAGACAGGCGATCGGCTTCGGCCCAGGAAATCATCGAAACATACAGATGCCCTTTGGCCTTCGCCGCCTTGGCCTGTTTGGTGAGCTGAGTGTATTTTTCTTGATCGTATTTCGGTTTCAAATTTTTCATCTGATATAAGTAATTCGCACCACGGGCGACGAGACCTTTTTGTGCCAAGCGATCTTTTAAGTGAAGTGAATCATCGCGGTCAAGTTCGTCCTCAAAAGCGAGTAGGCTAGACGCGGTCTGGTTTTCTATTTTTAAAATAGTGTAGAGACTTTTGTCGTCGGTACGGAGATCTGAATTCGTAAAATTTGAAAATAGTGAACGAATCGCAAAGGCAGGAGACTTATCCAAAGCAGCCGGTCTCACCAGTGTTGCTCCAACAAACTCAACGTTCAAGGCCCATAATCCACTCACGTCTGTGATCTTGAACTGCGCATCGGCGATCGTCACGTCCCAGAATTCAGTTGAGTTCACAGTGATGGGTGAGGAGTTTTTGATTGAGTTGATGATTGTTTTTCCCTGACCTTTACCGATCACGCGGACATATTTTGCCGTGAAATTTCCGAGAGTCGAGTAGACGCCTTCCTCAAGTACGATCACATCGTAGTCTTTGACTTCAGGTCTCGAGTTTAGGTCGACAGGGATTTCGATTGTCCCTCGTTTAATTTTCGCCTGTGTCGCCTTCGGAAGTTTTGCGATGTGTGAAAAGATATCCACTGAGTTCGCAAAAGATGTCGTGCAGATAAAAGCTAAAAGAATGAACAAACGCATATTAGTACCTTCCGATTAATGATTCAGCATCTTTTGAACTCACGCCGTAGTTATTTAAAAACCACGTATCCACAAAAGTCTCGGGATACGACGGCGCTCGTCGACATTTAATCACGTTTTCTTCTGTGGGAGTTGAGCAGAACTGCTTAACCCACAAAGCATCAAGATCTAGGCGAAGATCTCCGCCCGCAAGGAGACTATAGTACTCAAATCGCGCGATAGGTTTGGTGACATCTTCCGTTTGGGGTTGAAGCCCAATTTGCGGAAGATTTTCATCGTGAAGAATTTTACTCTCGCTTTCTTCTTTCACGAAAGAAAACGAGTGCTTCAATTTCTCAAAGGCCAATTTTCCGTTAAGGACTATCTCAAAGTCGATTGAGTTCTTCTTGGCCGTGAATTTGTGAACGCGAGTTTCTGTCCGGTAGCGCGTGACAGGTTCATTCTCAAAATAGGTTTCTGTTCTATATTTTGTAACAGGTACGGTTTCGCATTTCCCGCTGAAGCACTGATACTCACTACTTTCGTATGGAACTTCTTTGGTCTTTATGACGGACTCGTACGCGGTGTAGGGAATTTCGACTGTGTAACTATGAGACTGAGCGACGTCTCGTGAAGTCTTGTCTGATTTGTAGCGACCACTTATTTCGATATTCGTCGTTTTCTTTGCTTCCGGATGATACCAGGCGGACGCTTCGAAACTCTCACTCATCGCTTTGTTCATCTTTGAGCTCATGTCATCGTCGGAGCCTTCGATTTTTACAGACACTTTAGGAGTCGCGAACAGAGCTGAGCTGATTGTTTCTTTGAAAGGTTTTGTCTCGCGATTCGGATCGAAGAATTTACAGTATTGAGTCACATAACTTCGGTAGAACGGTTTACCCTTAAGACCCTTGCGCAGAGTCTTGCACTGATTGATCCCAGTCTGATCGATCGTCGTTTTGAGAGTCGGATACTCGGGGAGGGATTGAAAAACATTGGCGTATTTTCTGTAGCGCTGTTCAGCGGCAAGTGGCTTCATCTGCGAAGTGAGATTGATGACCTGAGACTTGTGATGCTTCCACAGAATGAAGGTCTCTTTACCCTGAAAAGTAGACGAGTTGAAATCCATTTGAATGCCGTGTTTATTCTGAAGACCCATGAGGGATTGGAGTTCATTGATTGCTTGCTCATCATCTTTAGCGAGTCTGAGATCGCGAATGCGGATCAGGCGCTCGTTAGAAACTTTTTCTTGAGATATTCGCAGACCCAGCTGAACCTCAGGATCTTTCGAATCGTTTTGATAGGCCAGGACCCATTGTTCGAGGGCCGCTTCGTGAAGGCCTTCTTCGGTGAGCTTGATGGCGGCTTTTTTATGGGTCGCACACGACACGAGGGTCAGGATGAGGGAAAGAAGTATGATTTTCATGGGTTAATTCTAGGAGAATTGGGGCGGGAGTTCAAACGCATGAGACTCGGCGTGTCGAATAGCGCAAGTTGATTTCATTTTTATGCCGCAGGCGACAGCCACAGGTATGCTGGAACCTTTTGCAAAATCAGCGGGGAGTTAGAGCGCTCAAGCGATCGGGTGTGGTGCGAATGACTGCATTCGGAACCGCCGCTCTGATCGCATTAGCCATTTGATCAGCCGAAGTTTGGCTTGCCTGAGTGCGGCGG
>CANETG010000153.1 GCA_947440875.1 Bacteriovoracaceae bacterium | reverse complement strand
TTTAAAATCCATTCCCGCACAAGGATTAGTCCAAATGAGCGTAGGATAGATATCTTCCTCATTCGTTTCCAGCTAGCTTCAATGTCATAAGTATCAGTATCGAGATTTTCAAAAGTCGCCGGAGTATCTTGATTAGGATCTTCTCGCTTTGGTTTTTGTGAACTGATTAATCTTAGAAGACCCGCAATTACGAGTATGGTGAAGGTGATGAGATACCAGAAGTCTGGATTAGAGTTAATTCGAAGTAGGCATTTTTCCCAGCTATCTGGAACAATTGATCGAACAGAAAGTTTTCTCAAAATATCTGGTATATCGTTGGCGACAGCAAAATATCCAAAAAATCCTCCCAGTATTTCTAATGGTGAAAGTTCACTTAGTTGAAATCTTGATTTAGCCACAGACAGTCTCATTCTTTAATAGTGTCTTGGTAGTTTATCAATGAATGTCAGTGGGTCAAACTTCGTTTTTGGGCGCAAGTCATCCTCCCCAAAAATCCGAAAGGGGTCAGGATGTGTGTTTATGAATGTTGTGTTTGCTGTTGCCACGCCCTAGGGCGTGGCTTTGATTGTCGATTAGTTTATGAAGTATTAAATGGGGTGACCGATGGGGCTCGAACCCACGACAACCAGAATCACAATCTGGCGCTCTACCAACTGAACTACGGCCACCACAGAAGAATCAGTAATCTAAAGTGGTTGCGAGGCTAAGTCAATGGTATCTCGAGTGTTTTCTCTGCGTTATTTTTTTCCTCACACCTGAGATAACTTATTGTTTTTTTTCTAAGGCAACGGATAATAAAAGAATGAAAACCATAACCGTTTTTCTTTTCCTCGTTTCCGCCCATAGTTTTGCTTCCATCGTCGGAGTAACTACTCACCCATTAAATGATGAGGCCCGAGTACTATCCGCTGAAATGACGGGCTACATGAGCCAAAGAAATGAAATGGGTGCAGGGGTTCGCTACACTCAGGAGTTTAAGGGAAATCTTTTAGATGTCTCCGCAGCGGGCGGACAAGACTCGCGTGGAATGATCCTAGGTGCTGGCGTGGACTTTGAGGTGCAGAGAGAAGACATCAATCAACCACGCATTTCAGTGAAGCCTTATGCTAAGCAAATCTCATTCGAAGGCGAATCTGCGACTTTAATAGGAGCTGCTCCGACTCTCAGAAAAGGAATCGCGACCATGGGAAAAGAAATTTTTCCCTACTTCTCTCTTCCCAACGGAATACGCTTAGAAAGCGAGTCGCAGGAGTTTGTTTTTTACTCATCACTTACATTTGGTGCGAGTATGGTCCTCCCAGATAGCCAAGAGAGACTTGTCTTTTCTCTTGAAGCAAATAAGAATCTTGGAGCGTCTTCGGATAGCATCGGCGCTTTAATCTCATGGGTATGGAAATAAAATGATTCTTTTTTCAGATTTTGACGGGACTCTCACGAAAGAAGGGTGCCAACTTACGCGAGAATTTTTCGACATCATTGATCACGCTAAAAATAACAATCAAGAACTGATTATTGTTTCCGGAAGGTCTCTGTCCTGGGGACATTTCTTTCTGACACACTTTCCTTTCAAAGCTTGCATCATGGAAGGCGGGGGTGTGATTTGTTACCTCGATAGCCGAGGTGAAATCGTGGAAGAGCCACTAGTTTCACCAGCTGAGCTCGAGCGATTAAAAAAATTTACTATTGATCTTCAACAACAATACCCCCACGTTCCACTGTCCGTTGATAGTTTTGGCAGGCTTTCTGATCGTGCTATTGAATTTCACCTCATGGATGAATCGTGGATTGACCTGGTGATGGATTTCATGCGGAAAGAAGATATCAATTTTTCGAAATCAAATGTGCACATTAATTTTTGGTGTGGAAATATTTCGAAGTATTTAGGTGTGAAGCACTTCCTCGAGAAGTATCGCCCAGACTTAAAGCACGAGGACTGTTGGTTCTTCGGTGATGCGCCCAATGATGAGAGCATGTTCGAGCTATTCCACAATTCAGTTGGTGTGAGTAACATTAAGCACTGTTTGCATAAATTAAAGTATAAGCCGAGAATAATTCTTGAAGGTGCAGAGAACGCTGGTTCTTCAGGTGTTTTAAATTTTATTCGAAAGCTTTCATTAGCTCAGGAATTCTAGGATTCTTTTTTCCATCAACAGCTCTACTTCCGAAAACTTTAAATCAAGTTTTTCTTCCAACCAATCCGTCAGATCGGCAGGGAGGGGAGCAATGAAATGTTTCTGCTTACCCAAATAGAGAAGTTTTAAGGCCGCAGCGTGAAGTGCTTGCCGGGGAATTTGCATCTTCTCATGATCCTCGTCAGAGGCTTTGTTGTCTTTAAATCTCAGGAAGACACCGGGGTCACCATTATAGAGTTTATCCCCGAGGAGAGGATACCCATGAGCTGCAGCATGAACACGGATTTGATGCTGCCTTCCGGTTAAAGGAAAAGCTAGAACTAGTACGTATCCGTCTTTTTCGAGGAGGCATTCGAAGTGCGTTTCAGATTCTTTACCAAACTCTGATTCTTCTGGGAAAGTAAACATCATCGCCTCGGGTATGGCCCCCTCTTTACGATCGAGTTTTTCTTTGGCGGTGAAAGGGAACGGAGTCGCACCAGGATTTTTATGCGCAATAAAGAAATAGCACTTCCTGACCTTGTCTTCTTCGAAAAGGACCGCTACTTGCTGTGCGGTCTGAGGATTTTTTGCGAGGAGAAGAATTCCTGAAGTCTCTCTATCTAAGCGATGAATGGAGTGAATTGTTTTTTTATAAATGGTCTCAAAGAAAACAGTCGCACAGTAAAAAAGATTTTTCCCTGCCGGATGAGTGATCATATAGGGTGGCTTGTTGGTAGCGAGAAGGCCTATGTCCTCAAAAATGATTGTGGGCTCAGCTGTTTTAGGAACAACTTTTCCGTACCAGAATTCTTCTTCGATCATCCCGTCATTGTGAGTGGTGATAGTGATTCGTTCACCGAAATGAACTTTGACACTTGGCTTATGTGGAGACTTTCTTCCAGAGATCTCTACTTCACCCTTATCTATTTTCTTTTTCAGAAATTCGCGCGACAAAGTGGGCATGCATTTCATGACAAACTGATCGAGTCGCCACCCATCCTGCTCTAATTGAACAGGATGGGAAACGACGTATTTTTCGGTTGTAAAGGATTTCTTTATTTCACTCATTTCTGAGTGTCATATCGCATTTTGAGAAGATATTGAAGCGAAGAGATCGCTCCATTTTCTGAATAGTGATATTTGTTCTGAAGACTCTTCACCACCATAATGATTTGCTCCCGTACATCATGATCAATGTTGTGATTGGCACTTTCTTTTTTCTCATCCAGATAGAGGACTAGATTCTTGCCAATCTTATCGATGATTTTCTTCTGCTCTTTCCGGAATGATTCCTGGAGAAGGTGAACGATGTCTACAAAGACATCTCCATAAACGATTGCTTTGCCCTTATTATCGAGAGCATAGGCACCGAGCCGAGCAATAAGGTTTGATCGAAATTTTTCAGGCACTTCATTGACGTGAATATTACTTTCGAACTCTTTGATGAAATACGAATCGGGCTGTTCAAACTTTCCAGTTACATTATTTTTTACTTTTTCACCTTTAATGATGGCGTTTATGGAAAGAATGTAACGAGAGATGTAATCCTCGTAGGAACGATCATCCACAAGTCCAAGCGATTCACGAACTTCATTATCTAAAATATCTAGGTTCCAAGTTTCAATCAAATCGATAAACTTACGAGGGTTATGATATTCATTTTGGTGAGAAATATTTAGGAAGTCATATTCCGATTTCTTCTCCTGAAGCTCTTTTAAATATTCCAGAACTTCTATGAAAGTGACATTGCGATGGTTGTAAGCGAGATCGTAAATGATTTGCTTAACTTCTCGTGGGGAAATCCCAAACTTTCCTTCATACATCGAATCGTTGTCGTATTCATTAAGGACATCGTCGACACCCATTTTCAGAATCTGTCTTGATTCAGAATCGAAAGTGTCTGGAGTTTCTTTATCTGCATAGAGAAGACATTTCTCTAGCGGTGAAAGAGCTTCACTGATCTTACCAAGTTTTTCATCTCGGTAATTTTTTGCCACGGGTGCACGCATCCGAGTCATCACTGACCAAAGACAGAGAGCTGACAGGGAGTGTGGCTCAAAAGAGGCTTCGTCTTTGAGTTTTGAGATTTGTTCGTTATAAATTTTTTCTTCTTCTCTGTAACTCATGAGATAAGGGACTCGAAGGAAGTTAAATCTTCCCTTAAAGGAATTGAAGTCTGGATGCTGCTTGAAAGCCGCGAAATGTATTTCATTCGATGAGCCGATAAAGAAGATGTCGAGTTCCGTAAGAATACCGTGAAGATTGATCGTCTTTGATTCCATGGTCATTAATAGATATTTGAAAGTATCGAGCGGGCGCTTCAGTAAGTCTGAGAATTCAAGAATTCCGCGATTGGCGAGTACAACTTCACCCGATAAAGAAAATAGATTCAGTGACTGGAGACTTGGCGGAAGACTGGCGAGTCTTCTGTCCATCGTAATTTGCTGAAGTTGAGCATCCACATGGAGTTGTGGCTCAATTGTCGTTGCCCCAATAGAATAACGACGATTGATGTTGAGTCTTTCCACTCGGATGTGCTTAAAGACATCGAGGTAACTCCCCTTATAGTTTTTAAGGAGAGCATCGAAGATCAGACGATTCCGATTGGAAAGGTCACCGTTGTAGAGGTAAGACTTACGGATCGTTTCCATCCGCGATTGATCTTTCTTGAAAGCATCCTCAATCATCTTCTGTCTGGTTTTTATCGGGATCAAAAGAAGTGGATGATCTTTCAGTTCAGAAGTAATGATGGCACTTATGTCTTTATCTTCTAGGAATGCGTATGAAGTCAGATTTTTATCAGACACTACTCCACCGAGCCCCAATGAACCTTTTACAAATTGATCGATAGGAAAAATCCAGCTGAAGGAAAAGAGTGCGCCTTCGTCTGTGGATGAATAATCTTCTGTGGAGAGCATGATTTTTTTTACGAGACTTGATTTTGATGAACCATTCGGCCCCACGAGCAGAATAAATTTGTTGTTGAATCCTTCTTCCATGAAGTTTTGAAGGAACTGGTAAATTCTTTTTTGGGTTTTAATTTGCCCATGAACGGGGGGAGCATCCGCATGATCTTTCGTAAACAATGAATAGCTTCCGTTCGGATTTTCACCGAAATAATCAAACATGTCTCGCAGGTAAATGTTTGATGGCCGCACTTCCTTGGCGGGATTTTTTTCAAATAAGTTCATGTAGTCGTCGAAGGCCAGCACGTTGTTGTACCGGCCTTCTTCTTTATTTACTTCTTCGATCCATTTCATATAGTCTGGTCCTGTGAAAAGGGCTTCTCGTGCTTCCATTATACCAAAGATAATTATCTTCTTGGGGACCCTCAGTGTCGTAGGGATTATTTTGCTCTTCTTCAGGAGTGAGAGAGAAGTACAATCTGCCAGAGTCAAGCCTGACACTGACGATAAGCTTTTTTCAGAAATTATTCGTGCAGCTGAACCAGACATCCTTAAACTCTGGACTCAAGGTCAATCCTTCATCAAAAGCTCCACTCAGTGTAAAGAAGAGATCATTGTAGATAAAACGGTGGGTGGAAGTTACTACAATTGCCAACCGCATTTTTGGCAGTGCTTTTGGCAAGGTGGAGTTCCGGGACAAAATCCATCCGTCAAGGTGGAGCTCTTTGGTCAGATATATGAAGTGAAGGCGAATCCCTCTTTCGAGGCGATCCCTGCTTATTCTCGCTTTTCCCGTTATTACTCGATGACGAAACTTTCAGGCACAGGGCTAAATCTCCACTACGGTTACAAAATAGAACTTTCGGTAAAGCAAATTCCAGGACTCTCTCAAACTTTACTCCTCACGGATACTTGTAGGGATACTTACTTACCCGAACGAATCTATGGCTACGGAAAAAGACCCCCTAGTGGTGAAGGTTTTATCTGGGATAATTTTGGACGACGAATCTTCATCGATCGATTCTATGTCACGAATCAGATGGTCAACGAGTGGCTCGTTCTCAAAAATCAAGCGGAGAAGATTATCTCCGATAGAACACTGTGGCCCAAGCCTTCGTTAATCTCGATTGAGTCGCAAAAAGAATACTGCGCTTACTTTGGAAAGCGACTTCTCTCAGCCGAGCTAGCGGATGCCGCTTCGATGACTCCGACAGACTTTAAAAATCTACGTCCCTTAAAAGTTGTGCGCGCACAGACACCCTGGCAAAGAGATCATTCCAAAACATTTTTAGGCATGGCGAGAATTAACCCTGATTACCAGCTGACCCCGCTCGATTGCCAGCTTGCCCAGGTAAAAGGTTGTCGAGAAAAATACTTCTCGACTGATTCCGCTAGCTGGATGGGAATGAATTATCCACTCGGATTTTTTCAAGAGTCGTTTGTGAATACGATTGAACCTTCTCAGAACCTTAAGCAGTCTTCACGTCTTCTCCCGGCGTCTTCTCCGTGGCATGAGTTGGGTG
>CANETG010000152.1 GCA_947440875.1 Bacteriovoracaceae bacterium | reverse complement strand
TTTTCCTTACGCGACTCATGGTGTTTTAAGTTTTCCCACAATGTTATCCCCATATTTACTCCTGAAAGCTAACTGTCTTGTTGGGTTGCAAACCCAGTTCCACAAAACCTGAGCATAGGAGTTTGTTAGTGAGGATTTTGCGATTCCCGGTAGAATATGTGAGAGGTGAAAAATGATTATTAGTGTTTTCATAGCTGTGATGTTTCTGATGCATTTTTTCTTTCTACTCGCAGTCTGGCGGAGAAACTTCGGTCTAGTTGACATCGCCTGGGGACAAGGATTTATCGTCATTTCACTCGTCAGTTATTTTTATCATTTTAACTCAATTAAAAATGCTGTCGTTCTTGGGCTCGTTCTTTGTTGGGGACTTCGCCTCTCACTTTATCTACTCACTCGAAACTGGAAAGCTCCTGAGGATCACCGATATCTTGAAATGAGAAAGACCTGGGGAAATCATCCCAACCTTCACGCTTACTTTAAAGTGTTTCTCCTTCAGGGTTTTCTCATGCTTTTGATCTCAATACCCATCACTTCCGGAATGGCACTCGCCGACCAGGAACTAAGTCTTATTAATAAGATTGGTGTAGCGATTTTTTTCTTCGGCTGGATTTTTGAATCATACGCAGACGGTTTTTTAAAAAGATATAAGGCCAATCCGGCGAACAAGGGAACTATCTGCATGATAGGCCCCTGGAAACTTTGCCGCTTTCCCAATTACTTTGGAGAAATCACTCTTTGGTACGGGATTTACTTAGCTGCATTTAATCCTTCGACGTGGTGGAGTATCATCGGTCCACTCACAATTAATTTTTTCATTCTCAAAATAAGTGGCGTTCCACTTCTTGAAAAAAAATATCTCGAGCGGAGTGAGTATCTTGATTACGCCGCTAAAGTCCCAAGACTCATTCCCTTCACACCTCCAAGCAGAGTTACCACATGAAACACTTATTACTTCTTCTATTTCTCACTAGCTGTGCCGCTCACAGGGGTAAGGTTCCTTTCAAAACGGAGACTGATCTTTACTACGCAGACTCTAAAGACGTCCGCCAATCTCTGGAAGCCTATATTCCTGAGAAAGGAGAAAATCTTCCCGGTGTCATCATGGTTCACGGTGGCGGATGGGATTCCCGTGATTACTCTGACAATCGCTCGATCGCGGAATCAGTCGCGAGTCATGGATACACCGTCATTAATATTAATTACCGCTTCCCACCAAAACATCTTCATCCAGCACCGATTGAAGATCTTGCACTAGCAGTTGCGTGGTTCAAAAAAAATGCCGCTCGCTTTAAATTAAATCCTGAAAAAATCGGTCTCTGGGGATATTCCGCCGGTGGTCACATCACATCCCTCTACGCTCTTCAGAATATTGGCAAACCTGGTGCCGTGAATGCTGTGGTGACTGGTGGAGCTCCGTATGATTTAACCTGGTACTCACACTCTCCTATCATCGGTCCATATATAGGTGATCGCCGCGATAAAAAGTTAAATGAATACTTTGAAGCAAGCCCAGCCTATCACGTCAAAAAAGGGGCGCCGCCATTTTTTATTTATCACGGAGTAAACGACAAACTTGTCGAGTATGCACAGGCGACGTCATTTGAGGCGAAACTTAAACGCGATGGGAATTTTGTCAAAAGACACAAGGTACCTTTCTGGGGTCATGCGTTTACCTTTATCCTCTCAGATGAGGCAGTGAAAAAAGGAATTAAGTTTTTAGATATTCATCTCAAGGGGAATAGAAAATGAAATCGATTGTATTACCTGCCGTGCTGGCAGTTCTCAGTGCTTGCTCATCACCCAAATATAATAAAACAGTGGCCCACGTTGATCGCGATAGATTTATGGGCGACTGGTACGTGATGGCGGGAAGATTTACTCCTATTGAAAAAGATGTCTTTAACTCGATTGAAACTTACAAGTGGAATGAAAAAGAGCAGCGTATCGATATTGATTTCCGATTCAACAAAGGAAGTCTGAAGGGAGAATTGAAAAAGTATCCACAGAAAGCCTGGATCGAAAGTTCTAATAATGCTCGCTGGAAAGTTCAGCCCTTTTGGCCACTTAAGTTTGATTATCTCGTTATTGGTCTTGCTGATGATTACCGCTGGACCGCTATCGGTGTACCGAATGAAAAATATCTTTGGATTATGAGCAGAGATCCGAAATTTAGTCAGGATGAAGTAAAAGCGGCACTAAAAACCGTTCAGGATACTGGCTACGACGTCACGAACATTGAATACGTTCCGCACGGAAATTAATCGACAGTTCCGTTGTAGATGTACACCTGGTCGTATGCAGTTGAGATGTTAGCTGGGATGTGGCGGAGTAGGTAATTATTGTTACTCCTTGCGAGCTCTTGATCACGGAGAGCTGACTGCCTCTCTGCACTCAGGGAGGCAGTATCAGAAACCACAAACTGACGAGTTTCACTTCGATCGATGACAACGTTCACTGCGTTTGTTGTAAATCCAGCTTCCTGCAAATAGTTTTCTAATGAGCGAAGTTCTGGTCCCGAATAATCAAAACACTCACGCGTTTGAGGATCTTCTGATTCAAGAAGACTCAAAATCCGCGCCGTATCGACATGACTCTCCCCCAGCAGGTACATCGAATCGTCACATTCGTTTTTGTGGGAATAAATATTTCTCGTCATAATTTCATGCCTACGAGCGTAGTTCCAGATGACGGAAGAATCATCAGTTAAGCGAACAAAGCCATTACTTTCTAAGGATGTGTAATCGACGTGGAAGACTTTAAGGTTTCGCTCTTTGGCAGTTCGAAGAATTTTTTCTCTTCCGGCGTAGTTCTTATCCCAAATTCTTTGAAGCTCATCTCTGCTAAAATTCATAAGAGTTCCGACTTCAAAATATTTTTTCAAATACGTCTCTTCAAAACTCCCTTCACCTTTTAGATACGCTTGGGCAGCTTCATTCATTTGTGGGCTATCTTATAAAAAAACGCAGTCTATTTGAGGCTGATCCCGGAGAATTTCATTGAAGGCATCTCGATAAATCTGATGCTCATGGTGTTCTGCAACCCCCATGATATTGGGGGCCCCTGCGAGAGCTGAAAAAGAGAGAAAGATGAGACTCACGAGAGAAATCCTCATAATTTGATTATACCGCCGCCTTTTTAGAGGACCGAACAAAACATCAAATCTAGAAATCTTTTCCACACTCGCTCCACATTCCCTATCTACCCGGGAAGAAGATTCCGAAAAAATATGGTCAAGAATAGACAAAATCACTGATTTTACTCTCATTCTGAATTTTCATGCGCTACGCGTCCATTGCCTCCCATTTCTGTGTCAAAGTTTGCCTACACCACATGCACAGGACTCATGGATGAGTTCTGTTTAAACCACGGAAGGAGAAAAGATGATTAGGTTTATTCTTTCACTGGCACTGACTAGTGTTCTGGTCTCCGGGCCTTTGACTGCGGCCGTCCCTTCACAGGCCCTTACTTTCGGAACAAATGTGTCCATCGAAAATGCAACCGCAACGATGGAAGGTAAAATCCGGAATGCCGAAGAACTGATCAAAAGAGTTATCGCGACCGAAGAATTTCGCAATCGAGTGATTGGCTTTACCTACAACGGCGTAAAAAAATTCGTCGATAACGGTGGCTTCACTAACGAGCAGATTTATCAGAAGATGATGGATGGTGCAGAAACTCTCAACAAAATTTCTGACAACCAAATGGATCTTCAAATTGAAATGTATTATGCCAGTAACAGTACTGTCGGATACACCTATCCCAATGTTTCAAAGATCTACGCGAATACAAAATTTTATAACAACTACTCCCCCGCTACGATTACTGGAAATATGACCCATGAATGGCTTCATAAACTTGGTTTCGGTCACGCATCTTATTACAGCGTGAGCCGTGACTCTTCCGTTCCGTATGCAGTTGGATTCATCATGCGTGATATCGCTGCAACGATAAGAGTTGATGATCCGTCTCCTGACTTTTTTTCCGCCGTTTCCAATTTGTCACTCACGAACACCAGCTCTAGCGTAACCTTAAAGTGGAGTGCTGCGACTTCTTCGAATGGAATTGAAAGCTACAAGATTTATCGTAAACTTTCAGGTTCCACGACAAGCTATCTCCAGGGCACGACAACATCACTGACGTACACTCAGACACGTCCTTCATCGAGTGCAACTTATTATGTGAAAGTGACTGACAAGTCCGGGAAGACTTTGAATTCAACAACTGTAGAATTTATCCCCCTCACTGCTCCGACGAGTGTGACAGCTACGAAGACAACCACTACGGCTACAATCAAGTGGGCGGCAGCCAAATCATCAGCGGGAATAAAAGAGTATAAGGTTTATCGCAGACTCTACGGATACTCGTCCTACACTCTTCAAGGGACAACAAACTCGTTATCTTTTTCTCAAACGCGACCATCATCGACAGCTTATTATTACGTGAAGGCTGTTGATGTGAGTGGAGCGACGAAGAATTCTTCTACTGTGACTCTGACAAGATAGTAAAAAAAGCCAGGAGTTCTAGGTCCTGGCTTTACTATATCTCAATACCATTTTTTTCAAAACGTCGTGCCTTCGACACTAAGTGAAGTTGCTCCAATTCAGTGAACAGTTTATTGCCTTTAGTTTTAATCCAAACCGTAGGCAGATTGCTGAGATTTAAAAAAATCCGACGTTTTACAATTCTGGTCATTTTTTGAAATGACAAAGGACCCAATACAAAGTGCGTCCATATCAGTTTGAAAAAAACATTTCAGCGCATCAAAGGGAGAGCCGACGATGGGCTCTCCTCGAACGTTAAATGATGTGTTCACCACCATGGAAAGACCCGTTATCTTTTTGAACTCACTGATGAGTGAGTGATAAAGGGGATTAGTTTCCTTATGCACTGATTGGACTCGTGCTGTGTAATCGAGATGAGTTATCGCGGGGACATGAGAGCGAAGATAGTAAAGTCTCTTATCTAAAGGCCACTCTTGATAATCCGATGGCCATGGATGACATAAAGTAGGCTTTAGCGTATCGACTAGAAGCATGTATGGAGAATGGAAAGCTCCATCGAAGTAGTCTTTTAAATCTTCACTCAACACGCTTGGCGCAAAAGGTCTAAAGCCTTCGCGGAACTTAATTTTAAGATTTAATTTTTTCTGCATCTCCGGTGATCGAGGATCAGCGAGGATACTTCGCGCTCCTAAAGCTCGTGGTCCAAATTCCATGCGCCCTTGAAACCAACCAATGATCTCCCCTTGCGAAATTCTTTCAGCGACATTTTTTGTCAGATCAGATTCTGCATCAAAGTGGTGAAAGGATATTTCATTTTCAATCAGAATTTTTTTGATGGTTTGATCATCAAAGGATGGACCAAGGTAGGCTCCCCGCATACTATCTTGCTCTTTTATGAATCGCTCTGATTTGGTCTGGGAGAAGTAAAACGCTAAGGCTGCCCCCAGCGCCCCACCTGCGTCTCCTGCAGCTGGTTGAATCCAAACATTATCAAAAACTTTTGCACGTAATAAAGCCGCATTCGCGACGCAATTGAGTGCCACTCCACCCGCCAGACAAAGATTTTTTTCACCCGTGAGTATTCTCGCCGTTCGCGCCATTTTGATGACGATTTCCTCCGTCACGATCTGTATCGCGAGGGCCAAATCACAATACTCCTGAGTGAGTCCAGCTTCGCTCTCTCGGATGGGAAAACCGAAGAGTCGCTCCCATTGATGACGGTTAACCATCTCAAGGCCTGTGGTGTAAGAAAAGTATGTTTGATCAAGCCAAATGCTTCCGTCTTCAAAGATATGGCAGAGATGAGTTTTTATCTGTGACACATAATAGTGAATTCGCTCGTGTCCGTGGCGACCGTAGGGGGCCAGCCCCATCAGTTTGTATTCACCTGAATTAACTTTAAATCCACAATATTGCGTAAAGGCAGAATAGAGAAGTCCGATCGAATGAGGAAAATGAAGCTCCCGAATAATTTTTAAACTTTTTCCCAATCCGTGAGCAATCGTTGCCGTCGACCATTCACCCACACCATCGAGAGTCATGATGGCCGCACTCTCAAAAGGTGAAGGATAAAAAGAGCTCGCTGCATGCGAGAGGTGGTGATGAGAAAACTTAAGCGGGATATTCTTCGGAATATGTTTTCGGATCAGACGTGGAAGCATGGCCTTCTCTTTAAGCCAAACAGGTAAGCCCGCCCGAAAGGAGGCCGCTCCTCGAGGAGCAAGAGCATAATAGGTCTCTAGAATTCGCTCGAATTTAAGCCAGGGCTTATCATAGTAAATTACAGCATCGATTTGATTGAGATTTATGTTTCCAATTTTGAGGCACTCATGAATCGCCAGGGATGGAAAATCACTATCATGCTTTTTACGGGAGAAACGTTCTTCCTGCGCTGCTGCAACGATTTCCCCATTGATAA
The DNA here is from genome assembly GCA_947440875.1 of Bacteriovoracaceae bacterium. Taxonomy (GTDB): domain Bacteria; phylum Bdellovibrionota; class Bacteriovoracia; order Bacteriovoracales; family Bacteriovoracaceae; genus Peredibacter. The sequence goes on along the minus strand of CANETG010000152.1, from coordinate 128 downwards.
GAAGGGCAGCGGCGCTGTCGTGATAAAAAGCAGAGACACCCAGAATGTTCAAAGTTTTACCATAAATTATCAAAGTCCCCAGATTCAAGTTTTTTATCCACTATCTTGAAATTCGTACTCATGGGCTT
>CANETG010000151.1 GCA_947440875.1 Bacteriovoracaceae bacterium | reverse complement strand
GGCTGGCTCATTGGCGGAGAGTTCCACGGAATGGAAACGATGTTCATCATGATGAATGAGGCTCGTTTGTACTGCGGAATTCAAGGTGAGGCACAAGCGAATCTCGCTTACATGATGACTGAGAACTACGTCAAAGAAAGAGCGCAGTTCGGGAAAGAAATTGTTCAGCACCCAGACGTTCGTCGCTCACTCCTTCGCATGCGTGCGATGTCTCGTGGGATGAGAGCACTTCTTTTATATGTTGCTGACTTATTTGATAAAGCGAAAACTGATCATAAGTATGAAAATATGATTTCGCTCCTGACTCCTATTTGTAAGGCTTACTGTTCAGAACAAGGTTTTCAGGTTTCCGTCGACGCTGTTCAACAGCATGGTGGGTACGGTTATTGTACCGAGTACGGTATTGAGCAATTTGTCCGTGACACAAAAATCGCCACGATCTATGAAGGGACCAATGCCATCCAGGCGGTCGATTTCGTGATGAGAAAGATCCTGAAAGATCAGGGGAAAACTCTCACGTGGTTAACTGAAGATATTATGAAAACGATGGCGCAACTCGATGAGACGAAATTTAAAAAGGAAAAAGATCTCATGCAGAGAGTCCTGGGCAGTGCCCAACAGATCATGGGAACGATCAGTGGGTATGCTAAAAATAATCAAATGAATCTCGTGCTGCAGAACTGTACGGATTTTCTCCAATTTGCATCCCAGCTCGTCATCGCCTGGAGACTTTGTGAGTCAGCGGTCCTGGCCGACAAAAAAATTAGCAGTGCCGTAAGTGCCGATGATAAAAAGTTTTACGAATCTAAAATGACGGATTTCCGAGTATATTGCGCCAACTATCTGATTCACAATCTGTCGACCGCGAAGACGATCCTGGACTTTGATCAGGATGTTCTTACGCTAGAGATTTAGGCCGCTACGTGATAGAATAGGTGTAATTAAAATTTAAAAGGTTACACCGTGTTAAAAGACCAACTCTATGAGGTCGCCCAGAAATTCTCTGGGTCAACTCATGGTAGTTCTGATTACGACAAAGACATCATCTTTGTTCGTGGAAGCAATGATCGGGAATATGTTCCTCTCAGCTTTCTCATGAAAGAACTGCCGGAAATTTCAAGTATCGGAATTCTCAAATCTCATGGATTTGTTTTTAGTTCGTATGATTTTTTAGAGATCAATGAATTTGATGGCTGGTATCAGAATCAGTTCAACAAGCGACTCTCAAGCAAAGTGATGAAGAACCTCGGAATCCTTCATCTCCCAGATCAAAAAGCTATTTTCGATACGGTGGAAGTTGTTCATCAAACTTTCCAGATTTTAAAAGACCACAAAGTGCTGATGAACGGAAAAAATCTTCCGATTCAGCTTGGTGAATGGTACGCCAAAATTATTTTTGGTCTTCATCAAATTAAGTCCTCTTCGCAAAGAGGTTTCGATTTCAAAACGGAAGCGGACAGAACAGTTGAAGTCAAAGTTCACTGGCACGATGCGACCTCACCGAAAGGTGTGAAAATCAAAAAGTCTCTCGCTGAGCTTTCTGACTATTGCATCATCATGTACATTTCAAAAAACTTCACGATTCGAGATATTCTCTTCCTCGATTCAGAATTCATCCTTCGTAAGTTTGACTCCAAGGGACACACGATCTTTCTGAAAGATCAGGATGTCGCAGGATATTTTTTCAGTAAATCAGACAAGCATTTTGATAAGGTCATTAATAAAACCGCTCTCATGAAATTTGCGAGCCCAACTCTAGCGATGAAGCTGGAAGACCGGTTGAAGTAAATGAAATACGAGATTGCTTGTGTGGATGACAGCAAACTCAACCTAGATTGTATCGCCACAATCTTGGAGAGCGATTTTTTAGTTCATCCTTTCCTTAGTCAAAATCTGTTCCTTTCACAGATAAAACTCAAGCAGTTCGACTGCATCATGCTCGATCTCCACATGCCGGAAGGGGACGGGTTTAGCTTGTACGAAAAAGTCATGGCGATGCCGGATTTCAACGGTTGCCCGATCTTTTTTATTTCGTCCGATGATTCCCAGGAAAGTCGAATCAAGTCTCTCACACTCGGGGCAGTCGATTTCATTCCCCGAGCAGTTCCCCCGCTTGAATTAATTGCAAGACTCAAAGGGAAAATGAAGTTTTTTCAAAGTCATCGAAATATTATTGAGTTCGACGGGTTAAAAATTAATCTGACTCTGCTCAAAACATTTATTGGTGGAGTCGAGATTCCACTCACATTCATTGAATTAAAAATACTGACCCTTGCTATCCGGCACTATCCCGATGCGCTCGCAAAAGAACTGATTGCGGAACACGTTTGGAAGGGGGTTACTGTCCAAGACGCGACCATTCACACCCACGTTTTCAATCTGAACAATAAGGTCGCTTCTTGGTCCCATGAGATTCAAATCGCTAAGGGAATTGGTGCTCAGTTGATCAGGAAAAACCTATGAAACTGACTCTGGTTTACTTCGATGATCAGATTCAGAACATCGATATGTGGAAAGAACTCCTCGAGGATGAATTCCATGTTATTGGGTGTAACGATGCTTTAAGTTATCCCTTGATTTTGAAAGACAATCACCCTCACGCCTTTCTTCTTGATGTTCACATGCCAGTGATGGACGGGCACATGCTTTACAAGAAGATCACCGAGCATCCTTTGTACAATGGTTGCCCTGTGTTCTTTATTTCCGGTGACATCTCCGATGAAAATAAAATCCGCTCCTACGAAAGTGGAGCGGTCGATTTTCTCTCGCGAGGTCTTTCGGTGGAAGAGATTAGTCTCAGACTCTCAAACAAAATTAAGTTCTATCTCCACTCATCGACCATGCTTGAATTGGGAAATCTGAGGATTGATGTCCAGTCTCTCCGAACGACCATCAATAGCGTAACGATTGATCTGACTTTACTTGAGATGCGTCTTTTAGGGATTTTCCTCCGTGCCTTTCCGCAAGCAATTACTCGCACTGAAGTGATTCGTAAGATCTGGGGAGATGAAGCAGTGAAGCCTGGAACGATCAATACTCACGTGACAAATCTTCGGCCTAAGATCGAGCAGTGGAGCCATGGGATTAAGATCCGCGAAGATCAAATCCTCATTCAACCGAAGTAAAAATCATTCCCTAGTAAAGATTGTACTCAGCGAGGCGACATTCGATATCACCGTTCCATAGAATAGTTTTCTTCGAGGTTCTTAGGCCCACCACTTTCAGCATCGCCAAGTTGCCTGTAAAGAGCGCGGCACGATGTCCTTTCCAGTGATTCTTCCAGTGATCTCCGAGCCCTTTGTAGAGTGCTCTAAGTTTTTCTTCTTCCCCGTGCTCAAGTCGCTCGCCGTAGGGTGGATTGCTAATGAAGAGACTCTTCTCCGAGGGAGGAGTGGATTCCAGTGCGTCTTTTCTTTCAATCGGAATGAGCGAAGAGAGTCTTGCTTTTTTTAAGTTGTCTTGAGCAACCCCAACGTTATACGAATCAATGTCACTTCCCCTTATTCTTCCGTGAAACGTCGCTAGCTTTTCAAGGCCCGCCGTCGTCATCGCAGTGACTTCATCACACAGCGCTTTGAAGTGGCCCTGAAGAATCTTGTCTTCCACAAACCATGGGTAATTGAGGAATGTCCACATCGGCATCCCCCGGCTTGTGAGATGTCTTTCTACTTTTAAATATCCAGGAGGAATATTTCCCGCGATGAGTGCTGCCTCGATCAGGATAGTTCCGGATCCGCACATCGCATCGAGAAGACCTTCTTCTTCTGGACTCCAGCCAACGAGCTTTATTAAACCGGCCGCAACGTTTTCTTTCACCGGTGCTTCGGTTTTCGCGATTCTGTAACCGCGTTGGTTTAGTGGGTCACCACAGAGGTCGTACATAAGAGTCACCGAATACGGCTTTTTAGTCCCACGTTCGACGCGCGCAAGAAAGGAAACATCCGGAAAGTCTTTTTCCACACTCGGTCTCGTTCCATCGAAATGCCGGAAGTAATCAACGATGGCGTCTTTGAGTTTCAGATTCGCGAATTGTGAATTCCTAAATTCTTCGCGCTCTTGGGGAAGATCTCCAAAGATTGTTGTCAGTCGGAAAGTCTGTGCATGATGCATGAGATTTTTCCAATTGATTTCAGTCGCCTCAAGGTAATAGTCTTTCTCGTGAAGGACATCCATCGAGTAGAGATATTTGAAAACTCGGGAGGCAAATCGTGTGTGAAGAATCACTTTCAAGGCGACCTCTGAAGGGGATTCGAACTGGACCCCGCCCCTGACTACTTTTGTCGATTTTGCTCCGGCAGACAGGATTTCTTGCGAAAGAAGCTCTTCAAGTCCCATCGGACAGGAAGCAAAGTACTCAAAACCGTATTTTTTCATATTTTGCCTAAGGTAAACCTTTGAAACGGAGTCGCTGTCCCCTTGTGAAAGCAGGGGTATAAGTGTTAATTTTAAGTCCAATTCAGTATAAGCGCTTATCTACCAGACCTCATAGGTACTGGAAAAGGGAATTGTCGATGAAAGCAAACTTTTCACAAAGTACGTTCGGAAACTCAACTCGAGTGAAGTACAAAGTTAAGGACATCACTCTGGCAGACTGGGGCCGTAAAGAAATCAGGCTCGCAGAAGCGGAAATGCCAGGTCTCATGGCACTTCGTGAAGAGTTCGGTAAAACCAAACCTCTCAAAGGCGCTCGGATTGCGGGTTGCCTTCACATGACTATTCAAACAGCCGTTCTTATCGAAACTCTCGTTGAGCTCGGTGCGGACGTCACTTGGTCATCTTGTAATATCTTCTCTACGCAGGATCACGCAGCTGCGGCTATCGCTGCTGCTGGTATCCCTGTCTACGCGTGGAAAGGAATGAATGAAGAAGATTTCATGTGGTGTATTGATCAGACTGTGTTTTTCGGCGACAAAAAAGAGCCCGTGAACTTAATCCTCGATGATGGCGGCGATCTTACTCAGCTCATTCTTGAGAAATACCCTGAGCTCTATAAAGGCATCAAAGGAATTTCTGAAGAAACAACGACAGGAGTTCACCGTCTTTACGAACTCGAGAAAATTGGAAAACTTCCGGTTCCTTGTATCAACGTAAACGATTCCGTAACTAAATCTAAGTTCGATAACAAATACGGATGCCGCGAATCTTGCGTCGATGCTATCCGCCGCGCGACGGACGTGATGATGGCCGGAAAAGTTGCTGTCGTTGCCGGTTTCGGTGACGTCGGTAAGGGGTCTGCTGATTCTCTGAAAGGTGCAGGCGCTCGTGTCATCGTGACGGAAATCGATCCGATCTGCGCTCTCCAAGCAGCGATGGAAGGGTACGAAGTCAAAAAGATGGACGATGCGATCAGCGAAGCTGACATCATCGTCACTGCTTCTGGTTGCAAAGACATCATCGTCGGTCGTCACTTTGAAAAAATGAAAGATAAGGCGATCCTCTGTAACATCGGCCACTTTGATATCGAAATCGATATGTCTTGGTTGAACAAGCAATACGGTCACACCAAAGATACGATCAAGCCGCAAGTTGATCTTTATACGTTGAAAGACAATAAACAGATCATCGTTCTTGCAGAAGGCCGCCTCGTGAATCTTGGATGTGCTACTGGTCACCCAAGCTTTGTGATGTCAGCATCGTTCACTAACCAAGTTCTTGCGCAGATTGAACTTTGGGAAAATTCTTCGAAGTATGAAAACAAAGTTTATATGCTTCCTAAGACTCTCGATGAGAAAGTTGCTCGTCTCCACTTAAAGAAGATCGGAGTTGAGCTCGATACACTGACTCCAGTGCAGTCTGAGTATTTGAGTGTTTCTGCTTCTGGTCCTTACAAGCCAGAATATTACCGCTACTAATCGTTTTCATGGGGCCGCTTGAAGCGGCCCTTTTTTTTGGAGAATGCATGAAACTCTTCATCGCTTCAGATCACGCTGCCTTCAATGAGAAACAAGCACTCTTTGACTATCTTCGTAAGAATCACGACGTCGTAGATCTGGGAACTCACTCACTTGAGTCGACTCATTATCCTGAGTGGACAAAAAAGCTGGTTGAGAATGTGCTGAAAGAGAAGACATTTGGTATCCTCTTATGTGGCTCCGGAATCGGTGTTTGCATGGCCGCCAATCGCTATGCTGGGATTCGCGCAGCTTTGTGCCGTGATGAAGACGATGCCAAGATGACTCGCTCTCATAACAACGCGAACGTGCTTTGTTTGTCTGGAAGAAAAACGGATGTAGAATTGCTCAAACGAATCACCGATGTATTCCTTTCCACACCTTTTGAGGGCGGAAGACACCAGCTCCGGATTGATCAGTTTGATTCTCTCGGGGAGTAGGGCTACTCTGCAGCTTCCAGTCTTTTCCAGGCCGAAGAACGGTAGCGGTTGGAAATTATATCAAAGATGGCCGTCTCCGGAGCATTTCTCACGTCAGCATTAAGCATCGCTTTTTCCGCGTACTCCTCAACTTGAACCCCACCTTCTGGACTCTGCGGTTGCATACCGGGAATTGAAAAGCTTTGGTCTGCTGAGGCAGATGCAGGGGAAAAGCCCCCG
>CANETG010000150.1 GCA_947440875.1 Bacteriovoracaceae bacterium | reverse complement strand
GCTCAAGGCGATCTACTTCGGGGGCGAAGCGCTGACTCAGAAAACATTTCACCTCATGAGAAAATGCACGGAGATTGAATTTCATAACCTCTATGGGCCCGCCGAAAACACGGTGATCTCCACCATCTCTTGCGTGTCAACCTCGCCCTATTCTTTTCCAACAATCGGAGCTCCGCTTGCGAACCAGCGGTTGCTTATCCTTGATAAGCAGATGAACCCTTGCCGGATTTATCAGGAGGGTGAGATCTACGTTAGTGGAAAGAGTCTTTCTCATGGGTATGTGAATGAGGACATGAACAACGATCGATTTCTTTTGTTAGAGGAATCTCAAGAGCGAGTTTACCGGACTGGAGATTTTGGGCTGTGGCTACCGGATGGGGACATCTATTTCACGGGCAGAAAAGATGGACAGGTGCAGTTACGGGGACATCGTATCGAACTCGATGAGATAGATTATCAGATCCATCAGGTGGTTGGCTGGGGACTTATCCGAACACTCATCGTGGGCGAAGGAGCAACGAAGAAACTCGTAAGCTTCATTAACTCCGAGAAACCTGTTGATAAAGTGGCCGTCCTCTCACATCTCAGATCCACATTGCCTTCATATATGATCCCAAGCGAACTGGTAGAGGACCTTGATATTATCTTAAACACAAATGGCAAAATTGACTTCCGCTCACTCATGCAGGCCTACGAAAGTCAACAGAGGGGTGTGGATTCCGAAGTTCACGACCTGATGGATAGTCCGGTATTTATGCTTCTTTCACAGGCGATCAAAGAGCTGTTCAATCTTCAGGTGGAGCTGAGGCCCGAGAATGATTTCTTTTCTTTGGGCGGAAATTCTCTCCTAGCAATCCGTCTGAGACGAAGACTTCTCGAAGAGGTTAACATTAATATTCCAGTGAAATCTCTATTCACTCTGAGCATTAGAGAGCTAACTGAAGTAATTGAGGAAAAACTCTTAGATGAAAACTGAAAAACTGGACGTCTTTCTGGTGGATATGGCTTTGGCCAATTTGCATCTGGAGCCGTTCGCCCATATTCTCAATGAAATGGAAGAGATAAAGGCCCGTAAATTTGTCCGACCTCAGGATGCCAGAAATTACAGAGTTCACAAAATCTTGGAAAAGCTTCTTCTCTCCCGGTATCTTTCTTGTTCAGTTGAAGAAGTCCTTTTGAAATATTCTTCAACAGGTGGGCCCATGTGTTACGGGAGCATTTCCTACAGTAAATCCCACTCCGGAAACCTGGTGATTTTTGCTTTTACAAAATTTGACGTGGGGATTGATTTAGAAGAGATCACCGATCATGAAAACAATCTCCTCCTAATGGATATCCTTCATCCGGAAGAATCTTTTTCACCAAATGACTTCTTCAAAGTTTGGACTCAAAAAGAAGCCTATTTAAAATTCATTGGTACGGGCCTTAACCTCCCGATGTCGAGTGTGAAACTGACTGTCGAGAATGAGGGGCATGTGGGAGCAAGGGGCGTGGGACGGTATGCACCTGCTCAGGTCAGCGAGATACTACTAACATCACACCCTTCATTTGTTTGTCATGTCTCATTTCCTAATGAAGTTTCTCTACAAATCAACTTCCATGATCATGAACAAACAATAGATTTTGTTCTGATTTGACCACAAACTTCTTGCATTCTAATATGCAATAAAAAAAATTAGACGTAATAGCCCCAATAGCCCTTTCGAATCAAGTAACGTCAAACAACATCAAACAACGTAAAACTACAGACGAGAAGAAAACGCATCTTTTCACTCAAAGAATCCAAAATTGTTCAAGAAAGTTTGGTTGATTTTTTTATCTCGGGTAGTTCGGGCATTGTGATTTAACTTATTAAATTTAAAAATGTTTTTAGAATTACTGGTCCGACTTCACCGGCTTAAGTGATGAAAAGGTTGATTAACCAAAAAACAGTTCGGGCATTTAAATTAGGCAGCATCTTTCATACGCTTCACACCTTCAGCAATTAAAAGTCTCATCAGAACTTGATAGGGAACGCCACGCTTTAAAGCGATGGACTTTAGTTCCTTCAAGAGTTCTTCCTCAAGAGCAATACTGGTTGGCTTTCTGCGAGCGCCCTTGAGACGACTCATGCCTTCGATAATTTCTTTACTATCAAATTCGATCTTGTCATAAGCTTTCAAGCGCTTTGCGGACTTCTTCATATAGCCTCCTTTCCTTCTTGCTTGCAATACGCGAGCTAATTGGCCTGACTCTTCCATCACGGAGAGTGAAGACCACAGAAATAAATTTACCTGTGATGACAGGGCCGACAACACAGAGTCTTTCTTCATCAACCTCAGGACTGATTTGCCGTCCAATTGGAACTGCCATTTTTAATGAGAAGATTGACTCAACCTCATCGCAGCTAACGCCGTGCTTGGTTGAGCTTTTATTCATATTGGCAGAGTCCCATTCGAATTCGAACGACTCATTTTGAAGATACCAGTATGCCAACCAAACAACGAATTTAAACTGACCCATCAACACTATTGTACACTATACTATAGTGTGTTGTCAACCATGTCATAAAGGTGCCAGGTTATTTGAATTGTTTGAATTAAGCTCACTTTTGCCTTAAAGTAATAAGAGAGGTCATCATGTTTAGAAATGTAATAAAGAGTAATTTTTTAAGAATTTTTCTCTTTGGTTATTTAGCATTAATGCTTGTTCTATACCCAGTTTCACGGATGTACGCTGATGAGTATGTGACATTGCCTATTAAATTTGAATTTTCATTTTTCATGGTAATTTTGGGAGCTATAGGTAATACGGGGATTTTCCTCGCACTCTCAGAATGGGGGCTTAAACACAAGAAGATTACGTGTGCTTCCCTTTTATTCGCAGCTATTATGAATGCTCTTTTGTTGCTCATAACAAACGGCAATCCTCTTCAATTCGTTTCTTACGAGTATTGGAATGCAATAAGGTATTCATGCTTCTACGGAGTATTTATTGTGAGTGGCATTCTATGTATTCTCGTCGGAAGGTATCAAGATGAATCTAGGTAGAACTGGGATAAAGATTTTAGATCTTCGATGTAGACCTTTCAACTCTTCCTTGTTTAAAGAAGGTATCGAGAGAGAAGATTACGGCCAATTTTGATTCAGATGTTTTGGAAGCCATTAGAGATCTGGCTGAGAAGCATCATGTTTCGTATACATCTTTGATGAATGATGTACTTCGGAAGGTTTTTGTTGAAGAAAAGAAGGTAGGATGAAAAAAGTTACACCAAATGGGATCTTTTCAATGCTCGCCAGAAAGCAGCATAAGCCATACATTATCTTTGATCAGGTGATGTTTAATTGTCAGATCTAGAATGCCTTTTTTCTTAAAAATCTGACCTAGTTGTTTCACTGTCTCCCAGTACTCCCAATTACCTTGAACAAAATAATCGCCGAGTGGAGCTTTAATTTCTGAAAGTAATTCTTGATAGCTTTTTACTGTACCAACGGGATTGGCGACATCTTCTGTGATAATTATTCTGTCAGGCTTCTGAGAATGAAGAGAGTCTATATGATTCTTATTATAAATAATATTCGAATGAAGGCGAACGCAAAAAAAAAGAGTATTAGAAATGATCGACAGGTAGATCATTGAGGAGGTCTGGTAGTTCACTCGTGAGCATGGGAATCCCCATGGCATGGACTGGTGAGGTCGCGCGATCGATTTGGACGAAAAACCAGAAACCTATTAAGTGATAATTCATGAGATTAAAAATGAGCTTCTTGGGATTTTTTAAGTTCTTGGTTTGAGCTTCCTTTATTCTTTGAGGACAGAACCAAGCAAATCTTAAGATGGATTCCACAAGATGCCGAGTCATCGGATAATAGTCGGGGTAAGATTTCATCTCTCCGATGATTCTCACGGCACACTTAACGACTTCCTCTGAATTTTTCGATGCGAGAGCGTCTTTTAGTTTTTTTTGAAAAATTTTCCAGGGAATGTCAGGACATTTTCCCGGAAAAGTTCTTTTAGAAGCATCAAAGATGGGAGTTCTGTTCATGCTGACCAATTCATCTCGCATGAAGGGAATCTCATTTTTTTGATAGTACGAAGCGCAAAGATCCCAAAATAGAGCCGAAGGCACCATCAGAATTTCTAGGGCGATGAGGTATCGAAATCCGGCCTCTGATTTACCATTCGTTAGTTTGCAGTAGAAAGGTCTTCGCTCTTTATTGATACTAATCGATTCAGTGATGTGCTCAAAAAAATAGCGATGGGTTTTCATTTTTGACTTAATCTTTTGAGAGCGTGCTCGCGGCAGAGTTCAATCTCTTGCGCTGTAATTTCTCCCGCGTGTCCCATGATCGCAGAGAGCTTCACTCCATGTTTTCGCGCGAGGCGATCAATTTCACAAACTCGGTCATACTGAAGATCACGCGAGATACTAAAACTTTCAAACCTTCCTTCGAGCGCAAGAATCGCCGTCTCCGCAAGACACGCATACACGGAACTCCCAGGCAGACCAATGGTATGCGATAGATTCACATCCCCCGGCAATTCCACTTCTCCGCTTGCGATGACAAGTATGTCCGGTCGTTTGGCTGCGTCTTCAAGACTAATATCAAAGGGCCGACTCACATCACAAATCACGCAGCCTGGTTTCACCTTTTCAATATCCATGACAGCTTCGCCCTGAGCGGAAGTTGATGTGATAATGAGATCACACTCTGAGGAGTATCGATCGGCGGAGCTTGTTCCGATCACTTCCACATTCGGATTTTGTTCTTGGAGTTCTCTGACGAGTTCAAGAATTTTATAAGGTCTTGGAGCAGCGATGATAATTTTTTTCCACGAGTTCGCTAGGACCTTAGCACAAACTTTTCCGATGCTTCCGGTTGCCCCGATAACCATCGCCGTCCCTTGGTAGATCCCGTTTTCTTTTCTCACGAGCTGCATTTTCTCCACAGCCAAACCCGCCGCCCAGAGAGTCGAGGCACTAGAGAGTGAGTTTCCGGTGGTGACCGGTATGGGTGAGCGTTGGTTGACCGTCACTCCTGCATCACCGACAATTTTTGTGTAAGCTCCGAGGCCCACAATTTTTGACCCCCGCTTCATCGCCATGTCACACATGCGGTTCAAGGCATTGTACATTTTTTCCGGCCGCTGCTTCATCATGATCTTCGGAGTCATGGTGATCATAAAGAGATCACCTTCCACTTCTTTTCCGGTGGAAACCGATTTGATTCCTGTTATTTTCCCGTAGTGATAGCCTGGAATATTTCCTGCAATTTTTTCTACGTACGGAGCGATCGGAGTGTTGGCCAGTGGTTTCCACGTGGGTGAGAGGAAAAACTGACTGGCCGCAAGTGGATGGACGATAAAGGAGAATCGCTCCATCGCATTTGTTTCTTCTGGCTTGGGAGTATAAATCTCCGGGCCTAGCTTTAGCGTACCGATGACATCAAGAATGTCTTCGTGGTCAACGGTGCTTTTTTCCAAATGCGCCATGAGGATCGCCTCGAGCCCATTGAATCCGAGATGAGGCATACCAATGAAATCAGGGAAACAGCTATACACCTTTGCGACATTGGCCTCATAAAGTTTTTTCCTCGAAAAAGCATCTAGCTGATCAATGATCACAACTTTTCCAGAAAGATCTTGAAGCTTGATGTAATCGAGCTGAGTTTCATTCACGACAAAGATATCTGAATCAAAAAATGACTTCATGCTTGGAAGCTGGGCAATCCGCGATGTAAAATCTCTTTCTTTTAGTTTTTCAAGATTCAGCCTCTTCATGATCGGTAAAGCATTGGTGACGAAGTTCTTCAGATCTTCGGTCCCCTTAATTACCTTCGGAGCACCAATGGCCATAAAGGGATCCGCAAAAACTAAGTTCGGATTAATGTCCTGGTAGGCGGGGAGATAATCCCACTGAGTGATCCCGGAAAAGAAAGAAATGCTTTTCCCCTTGAAGAGATAAGGCTCTTTCATAGAGAGATTTTTAATGAATAAAGGAAGAGCTGTGAACTTTACTCTTGTTCCGTCTGCAATCGGTGTGTCAACCGCCGCTCGCCTTAGCTCTTGCACCTGATGATGGATGTGGGATTTTCCATTGAGTTTTATTTCAGTCGGGAATCCCCCGAAGGCGAAGACATCGCATTGGTCGCGGTACTTTTTCACGAGTTCAAGGGCGAGTTTGAAATTAAAATCCACACCGAGTCTCTTGACTCGGAATTCACCACCAAACATCGCAACTTTTTGATCAAAGTTTTCGGAGGCTGGTCCCATCGAAATGACAATGACCTCTTTCATGAGAAGAGTCCCTTGGCACGCGACATGACGGCCGGTAGGTATTCGACGACGAGAGGACATTTCAACTGAGGGTAATCTTTTTTAAGATTCGCAGTCGAGTATCTCGTTGAGTTTTGGATGTACGCATCGACTTCGGAGGGGATCTTAAGAAGCGGAAAAACTTTCTTCAGCACAACCGGCATCGGGATGCGCTGAACTCTAAGATTCAAACCAAAATATTTAGCGGTCTCGTCCATGATGTTACCGACGAAGATCTTTTCATCCGGAACCAAGTGATAGGT
>CANETG010000149.1 GCA_947440875.1 Bacteriovoracaceae bacterium | reverse complement strand
GTTCAAAAATGTACGCCGATGAAGACAGTGTCAATATTTGCCTCCGTTCAACAAAAGCGGCCGAAGATGCTTACAAGTTTCTCCAGGCAAAAGAATCAAAAAAAGATGCCGACGAGAGTCTCTTCAATCGTTTTCTGATGCCGGTCACTGAAACGATCATGCGCTATCCGAGAATCACTTGCCGCGCTGAAACTGCGTACCGTGGAGCGATCTGTGATCGTGAGGGTGAGCTCAGTGATACGGATGAAACGGCGGGTGTATGTCACCGAAAAAATGGCGACGTCTTTGGCATGAGACCAGCGTGTTGGTTTCGGGCGAAGGTGGAGTAACGCGAGGCTTCGCCGACATAAAAATAAAAATTTGCCTTATCCGTACATTTTCCGTATATACTGTTCATGAAATTGAACTACCTGACTGACAATTGTTTATTACAAGACACTCTTAATCTCGCTCACAAAGAGAGGGAAATAATGACGAAAGTCTTGTGGCATCTTCGCGAAATAGACAGAAGAAAATTATTTGTTGAGCAAGGCTGTGGAAGTCTTTTCGAGTACTGCGTGAAGGTCTTGAAATATTCTGAAGCGCAGGCATCGCGAAGAGTGACCGCATCAAGGCTCCTTCAAGATCTACCAGAAGTGGCAAAGAAAATTGAAGAGGGTCAATTAAAACTGAGTCAGCTCAATCAGTTGAAATATTTCTTTCAGGACGAACACATCAGCGCAAAGGATGAGAAAATAAAAGTAATTGAAAAAATTGAGGGTCGAAGTAGTCGGGATACGGATCGGATCCTTCACGAATTAAAAAAAGAAAAAATACCCCGAAATGTTTTTATTGTCGTTAGAGAAGATACCAAAGAAAAACTGGATAAAGTCAGAAACCTAAAAGCTCATTCTTGTCCGGATAACGATTCACTTCTTGGAAAAATGTGCGAAGAAGTTTCCAAGATGTGGGATCCGACACTGATCAAGAGGCACGCGACTGGCTCATCGGAGACGCGTTTTGTGCCAAAGATGATTCAGGCGGAGGTTTGGCGGCGCGATCGGGGAGAATGCACGAAGTGTCATTCGACGTACGCGCTGGAGCTTGATCACATACGGCCATTTGCGGTGGGAGGGAAATCGACCGTTGAAAATTTGAGATTACTTTGCCGCGCCTGCAATCAAAGGCAACGAGTGACGTACTTCAACCAGACTCAGAGTTTTGAGAGGAGTTTGTCTCCCCCAAGCTGACGAAGCATTCGGCGATAATAAATAGGCTCATCACCCATATGTTTGACCAAATCGCTTTTCAGTTAAAAAGTCCATCCGACTAGACTAAAATAGGCATCGAAACCCGCTAACAAGGATGTTCCATGAAAACCGTCTATCTCGTCGATGGAAAACGTACTCCCAGTGTGAAATCGGGAGCCGATTTAAAAGAAATCGCAGCTCCCTATCTCGGGCACTATCTCATCCGTCATCTGGTCGACAAATACGGTATTCCTTCGGATGCCGTCGACGAAGTGATCGTGGGTTGCACAGGAAATCCTCCGAAGTATCCCAACGTCGGACGAGTGATGGCCCTCGAAGCAGGACTTCATAAAAAAACTTCAGGCTATACTGTGCATAGAAACTGCGCTTCGGGAATGGACGCTCTTTCTCAGGCGTATGTGAAAATTGCCCTAGGAAGAAACGATGTCATCTTTGCCGGTGGAGTGGAGAACATGTCGCAGATGCCACTCCTTTATAATAAAGACATGACGGAGTTTTTTATCAGCATGATGAAGGCGAAATCTGCGGGACAGAAACTCGGAACTCTTGCCACTTTTAGGCCCAATTATTTGACTCCGATCATCGCCATTGAGCAGGGTCTCACTGATCCTTTCTGCGGCAGAAACATGGGCCAAACGGCGGAAACTCTCGCCCGAGAATTCGGCATCAGTCGAAGAGAGCAAGATGAGTTTGCCGATCGCTCACATCACCTTGCGATTTCGGCCACGAAGGAAGGCAAGTTCAGAGATGAAATTCTTCCGATCATGGCGGGAGATAAGCTCGACAAAATGATTGCTGACGATATCGGTCCGCGCGCGGATTCATCGGTCGAAAAACTCGCCAAACTGAAGCCATATTTTGAACGCGAGACCGGGACTGTAACGGTGGGCAACGCGTGCCCCATCACTGACGGGGGATCAATGTGGTTACTCTGCTCAGAAGAAGCGGTGAAAAAATATAAACTCGAGCCGATGGCGCGCATGGTGGACTTCCACTTCCATGGGCTAGAGCCGGAGAGAATGGGATTAGGTCCCGTGATGGCAAGCCATGGCGTTCTTAAGCGTGCGGGTTTGTCGATGGATCAGATGGATCTCGTTGAACTCAATGAAGCATTTGCAGCGCAAGTCATCGGTTGCATGAAAGTCATGAGAGAGAAAACCTTGTCTTCCAAGTGGGGCATCGACGAAGTGATCGGTGATATTCCGCTTGAGAAGCTGAATGTCAATGGTGGGGGCATTGCTCTCGGACATCCGGTGGGGTCAACGGGCTCACGTCTCGTGGTCACTCTCGCCCATGAGCTCAAGCGGCGTCGTAAAAAATACGGACTCGCGACACTTTGTATCGGTGGCGGTCAGGGTGGGGCAGTGATTATCGAAAACTTAAAGGTGTCATGAATGAACTATCAAATTCTCACGTACGAAGAAAAAGAGAATCTCATCTGGATTGGTTTCGGGAAACATGAAAAGAAGTCGATGACGACTTTTACTCGTGAAACTCTCGAAGAAATGAAAGAGGCCGTGAAGTCCGTACAATTAAATAAAACGGCGAAGGGGCTGGTTTTTTACTCCCACAAGCCTGGTGTTTTTTTGGCGGGTGTTGATGTGACGGTGATCAATTCATTGAAGACCGAAGCCGAAGCACTAAGAGCATTGGATGAAGCGCATGCCATTTTTAATGCCATTGATGATCTGAAAATCCCCACGGTGGCGTTGGTCGATGGGATTTGTCTGGGCGGAGGTTTAGAACTCTGTCTGGCGTGTAAAAAGATTTTTATTTCAGATAATTCCAAGACCGCTCTGGGACTCCCTGAAGTCATGCTCGGTATTCTTCCTGGCTTCGGGGGAACTTATCGCCTCCCAAAAAAAGTCGGTCTTCCAAATGCCCTCGATATGATTCTCACGGGCAGACAAATTAAAGGAAAGAATGCTCTTAAGATGGGACTCGCGGATGCTGTTCTCCCGACAGAAAGAATGAAAGAGCTTGCCCCGGTGTATCTTCTCGAAAAAAAGACCGGTAAGAAAAAAACCATGAAAGAAGAAATCCAGGCTCAGGCGATGGATAACTTCCTGGCGCGGAAGATAATTTTTCAAAAAGCGCGGGAGAAAGTGCTCGAGACCTCGAAAGGCTTTTATCCAGCGCCACTGAAGATTCTTGAAGTTTTGGAATCCGGAGCAGGAAAAAATCGCACAGATTATCTCGCTAAAGAGGCCGAAGCTTTTGCCGAACTTTCGCAGTCCATTCAGTCCAAAAATCTCCAACATATTTTCTTTCTAACTGATAATTCGAAGAAACTTGATCACAAAGACCGCCTTCCGGTGATGAAGCGAGGAGGAGTCCTCGGTGCCGGTGTCATGGGTGGTGGGATAGCGTGGTTATTTGCGCAGAATAATCAGTCTCCACTCATGAAAGACATTACGCCAGCCGCTCTCGAACTCGGACTCAAGCAGGCTTCGACGAATTTTTCTGCCTCCGTCAGGAAAAGAAAAATGACTCCAGATGAGTTCCAAAGAAAAATGCGCTCCATCGAGCCCACGATGAATTTCGAGGCGATGAAGTCAGTGGACCTCATCGTTGAGGCGGTGGTTGAGAACATGGAAGTGAAGAAAAAAGTTCTAGCCGAGCTCGAAGGCCACGTTAGAAGAGATGCGATTCTTACGTCCAATACCTCATCACTGTCGCTAGAAGAAATGAGTAAGTCACTTAAAGATTCCTCGCGGTTTGCGGGACTTCATTTCTTTAATCCCGTTAATAAAATGCCACTCGTCGAAATCATTACGCATGAGAAAGCGTCTAAAGACACGATCGACACTCTTTATAAATGGGTTCTCGATGTGAAGAAAACTCCGATCGTTGTCAAAGACGGTCCGGGGTTTCTTGTGAATCGAATTCTGGGAGCGTATCTGAATGAAGCATCCTATTTGATTGAAGAGGGTGTTGGAATGGAGGCGATCGATGACGCTGCACTTAATTTTGGGATGCCAATGGGGCCGTTTCGTTTAATCGATGAAATTGGGATCGATGTCGGAATGAAAGTCGGAAAAATTCTTCACGACGGCCTTGGACCGAGGCTCAAGCCGAATGATTTAACGACGAGACTTTATGAAGCCAAACTTCTCGGCAAGAAAGGTGGAAAAGGTTTCTACCTGTATGATGAGAAAGGTAAGGTCACCGGAAAAAATCCGGACGTCCAAAAAATGATTCTAGCGAAAAAAGTAAAGATGGATGAAATGATTATCCAAATGAGACTTTTCCTTCCGATGGTCAATGAAGCCGCCTATATATTTGCGGATAAGATCGTCAGCGATGCGGCGACTGTGGATATTGGAATGATTTACGGAACAGGCTTTCCTCCGTTTAAGGGTGGTCTTCTTCGCTGGGCAGATCAGGAAGGTTTAGAGACACTTGCGGTAAGAATCCGAAATTTGGCCAAAGATGTTAGTGCCGACAGATTCGCGATCGCTCCGTTTCTTGAATTGATGATTTTAGATAAGAAAAAGTTCTACGATTTGAAATGAAAACAGCACCGTTTTTTCGTTATTTTTTTAGCTACATTTTCCGTGCAAAGACCCGGCAAAAGCTCCTATTTATCGCGGTCACGGGACTTTTCCTATCGGCGTTCTCCTTGATGGTTATCCAGGGAATCATGGGTGGGCTTCAATACGGACTCGTCTCGCGGTCCAAGGCGATCAATGGATCGCACCTCATTGTTTTTCCCGATGCCAAGTCTGATTCCTTGAGTGAGATGAAAGAGATTCTTCGGAAAGAAGGGATCTCTTTTTATTCGGAGCTCGAAACGGAAGTCATGCTTCGGAGAAAAAACTTCGTTGCTCCAGCGAAGCTGCATGGGATTGATCTCTCAGACGAGAGTCCGGAGTTTTTGAAAGATAAGGATTTTTCGGGGCTGGTACTCGGAAGTGATCTGGCGGGAAAACTGAAAACTCAGTTCATGGATGAAATCGAAGTCATTGCTCCGGGAGTTTCTGATTCGATCATGGGGGAGATTCCGCGGTTTGTCTCTGAAGCTGTGTCGGACTATCTTTACACCGAAATCTCGGAAGTCGATGATCTTGAAATGTTTGCCAGGCTTTCGTTTGTGCAGAATTTACTCAGATCTGAATCGGTCAATCAGATTCGGATTTTTGGGGAACCAGACCTTGCTGTTTTGCAAAGATTGATGGAGAAAGGCCCGCCTGGGGCGAGACTATCATCATGGGCATCGATGAACGAAGCTCTTGTATGGTCACTCAATCTCGAAACGAAAGTGATGCTCTTTCTTTTTATTTCGATGAGCCTCCTTGTGGCGATTGCGATTACCTCGGGGCTTATGATTTTCTATTCCAAAATAAAACGCGATCTCATGAGTTTTTGGATACTTGGAATGGGACAGAAAAAGCTCATGTCTCTTTGTTTTAAGTTCACTTTAATTCTCTCAGGACTAACGGTTATCATTGGTGGCATTTTTGGCTCTCTCACCCTGAAGTTACTTGAGAGGTTTGGTCATGACCTCATGCCAGATATCTTTGTGGAACGCAGTCTTCCGGTTGAGTTAAATTTCAAGAGCATAGTGATCTCCCTCGTTATTCCCTTCAGTATCTCCCTGATTTTCAGTTGGTTTTCCTTTGCTTACTTTCGTAAGGAAAATCAATCATTTGTGAATATTGTCCGCTCTCTTAGCTGATGTAAGAAATATTCTTTCTGAGAATTTCGTTCTGAAGCTAAAATAGAGGTGTCCTCAGGATGAGGGCACAACCGGAAAAACAAAAAAATGCCTCAAATGAATGTGACCAGTCTCTTTCCTCAATCGTTTTTGCAAGAGGGCTCACTTCACCATACTTTAGGTGAAGAGTTTTCGATCGGTGAAAATGGTTTGATGGTTTTTCACTGGGCCGACTTTCATGAAACGTGTGACTCCGTCAAAGAGGCGTTGGAAAAAGAGCCAGAGCTTCTTGAAGATTTTAAAAAACGTGAAACTGGTATTGGCCAGCTTTCTACCATTGCCGTGTGGATCAAGACGCGATCAAAAGTTCATCAAACGAGCATGCACGAGCTCTACGAAAAACACATCTTCAATCGTACTCAGGTCTTAGGTGGGGTCGACCTTTTCGGGCCCATTGAGATCTCATTGATCTCGGGCACTGGACCATTCAAAACGATGGCGATCACTGAGTGTTTTAACAAAACAATTTACCGTGATTTTATTTTGATTAACCTCATCCGTGGTAAACTTCCGCGGAGAGATTTCCGAGTTCGAATTAAATCAAAAGTTCTTTTTGAGTACGGCGATGAATACGGGAAAGCTCAGTTGGTCAACCT
>CANETG010000148.1 GCA_947440875.1 Bacteriovoracaceae bacterium | reverse complement strand
TTAAATTTTCATTCCTCTTTATTTTATTAACGACCCAGACCTGGGCTAAAGGATCAGTGATGATTGAAAAAGTCATTCAAGATTATTTTCAAGGCTACCAACAAGCCGACACAACACTAATAAAAAAGTCTTTTCACTCCAATACACGCTTACTCAGTGTTGATCAGGGTAAACTTGATATTACTGAAATGAGTGACTGGCTTAAAAACTTAGAAGAACGTCACCTTCGTGGAGACATCAGAAAAGGAAAACTTTCTATTGAAACTATTGATGTGACAAATGAGACAGCAATAGCGAAACTCAAAATTCGTTTTGATGCTTTTGAATTTACAGATTACCTGTCACTTTTGAAAATTAGTGGAAGATGGATAATTGTTGGGAAAATTTATCACTTTCAAAAAATTTAACTATTAAGGATTCTTTTTATCATCATAGAATGCCACCTCTGTTTCCCATTTTTCGATGGAATTTTGAGCACGGTCATCCTATGAGCAATTTGCCTCAAGGTCATACCTTCTGCCCTCAAGTCTTTAACCGCACCAATGATCTGTTGTTCACCCAAATGAGGTACAACCTTGCTGCCATTTTTACGGTATCCATACTTCAGCTGTGAAGGATTACCATGGCCATGACCTGGCGCACGGAGAGACCTTCCTGCCCCCTTAATTAACTTCGAAACAGTGCTGCGGGAGTGAACTTTTTGAGCAGCAATTTGCCTCAAACTAAGCCCCTTTTCATCATAATCTACGAGGAGTGAACTAATGTCCATAGGTGGATTTTTGACTGGAAGTTGAATGATATCTGCAAGATAGCAACCGGGAGTGAAAAGTTCGGGTGATGACCGTTTGACCCGCCATCTTTAAATGTATTTTAAAAAGCCACCCTCGCGGTGGCTTTTTTATTTTCAGAGGTCATCCTATGGAAGTCGTTTACCCATCAGAATCGATTCTTCGGTTTGGAGAAAATAGAATTGTCTGTCTACACACATAATCTTCCAGTTGTTCATCTCTATAAAAGAAGTGGCTTCACTGAAATTGGAATCATTAAGCATTACCGGAAATTAGAGGGGCGCTATTTTGACTGTGTTGAGATGGAGCTTTTTCTTTGATCTCCCGGAAACGAAAAACGATTGCTCCCTGCCAGACATGTTTTCTGCATGTCGATCGGTGTATCTGCGCAGGCATTCCCTCACTTAATCTTAGAACGAAAATTTCTCTGATCATTCACGCCAAAGAGTTAAAGCGAACGACCAACACAGGGAGGCTCGCTCTCAAAGCATTAACAAA
The DNA here is from genome assembly GCA_947440875.1 of Bacteriovoracaceae bacterium. Lineage (GTDB taxonomy): Bacteria > Bdellovibrionota > Bacteriovoracia > Bacteriovoracales > Bacteriovoracaceae > Peredibacter. The sequence continues at coordinate 5,338 of CANETG010000148.1, read as the reverse complement.
CAGTGAAATGAGAATTCGCGGCGAGGATCGAGAGGCGTTGGACTTGAGTGATCTCTTAAGATCAGATTACAAAACCTACTTGTTTTACCCTTCTGAGGACGCAGTTGAGCTCGACGAAAAACTCGTGGCGGCCTGTCCACTTCCGATCCAGCTCATCGTTCCTGACGGCAACTGGAGGCAAGCAAGTAAGGTGCACTACCGGCACCACGAACTCAAATGTATTCCACGAATTAAAATCAGCTCACCCAACCTTAATCCACTGCACATGCGGAAAGAAACTACCGAAAATGGAATGGCGACCTTAGAGGCCATCGCACACGCATTGAGAATCATCGAAGGTGCTGAGGTGGGATCAGTGATGCTGAAATTGTATCAAGATAAACTTGAGGCGACATTGAAGGGTCGTGGAAAAAATTCCCATAATCATTCTGAGTAGTCATTTTATGACTGAACCTTTCACTCGAGAAATGCACCTAACTCTCCCGAATTCCAACTCAATCTAAAGTTTTCTGAAGATTGAGGGTTGATAAATATCTGAACCCCTTTAGGCTCTGGTCAAGACTCTGCACAGGATTAGCAGACAGAAACACACCAGGAGGGTTCATGATAAAGAGGATGAAAATTTTTACGCTTGCGACGATTTCAATCGTGATCGCAGAAAAAAGTTTCGCGGCCGTGCCCAATATGGCACTGACTTTTGATACTGATGTTGCCACTTATTCCATGACGAGTACTCAAGAAGCCAAAATTCAAAAAGCCGAAGACAAGATCAGAAAAGTTATCGGCTCGGAAACTTTTCGCTCGCGCATTCTCAATCACACCTACGGGGGGATAAAGAAGTTCAACAACAACAATGGTCTTTCGAATTCTCAGATCTACACAAAAGTTTTGGAAGCGATGGAAAGCTATCTAAAAGCTAAAAACAACTCGATGGATCTCAACGTTAAAGTTTACTATCAGAACTCAAGCACCGTGGGATACACCACCACGACTTCTCGGTACATCAACATGAACACAAAATTTCTTAATACCTATACGTCCAACCAGGTCGCAAGGAATATGACCCACGAGTGGTTACACAAGCTCGGTTTCTCTCACGCTTTGAACTATTCGACATCACGGAATTACTCAGTTCCGTATGCGATTGGGTCGATCATGGAAAGCCTTGCTGCCAAATACTAATCAGGAGAAAAAAATGAAATCAATAATCTTAATCTCAGCTCTATCCGTATCACTTACCGCTTTCACAGCTACCAGAACTGAATTCGATCAGAATGATGAGAAAGTATGTTATGAAGAAGCCAGAAAATTGGGCTGTGTCAAAGGGAACGAAGCCGCTGACATTACCTGCGCGCGAGCGAATAAATCAAAGCTTTCGACTAAATGTTCTGAGGTTCTAGTCAGGAAGTAATCTTTTTTAATTCGAGAAAATCATTCAAATCTCTTTTCCGGAGTCCGTACTGTGTTTCGGGCTCCGCGCGGTTGATTACTTCAGACCCGAATGTTGCTTGAGCAGGAATTCGAGCAAGGCATTAACCATGATCGTACTGCGGCTTCTCCTGACGAAGTCGCGGTATGATGCTTAAATCCCTTCACTGCGTTCGTGACATAAATATCTTGACGGTCCTTGGAACGGTAATCCTGCCTTAGGTTCTTTAAGGTCCATGTGCCATCCTGGCAATATTCCAGAGGACTTGGCTTTCCTGAATATCTTTTGTCTAATCATGAGATAATACGTTTTTAAGATATGACGAATGGAGTTTGCCATGAAATTTTTCCTGATTACAGCTCTCCTTTACTGTCCTCTTTCCTGGTCACAAAATTTGACTCCAGAACAGCAAAAGACTCTTCTCAATGATGTGCAAGCACTTAAAGAACGAGTCAATAAGCTTGAGAACAAAGATTCTGGCGGTGGATTTAAAAGCACCGATTACAATTCCAAAACGACCGAAAATACCACGACTCCAGCTGCCCCTTCTGGACCCGCCATGACGAATGATCAGCGAAAAGAAATCATGGAAACCGTTGAAAAATACAAAAAATCTCAGATCGAGCAGGAAAAAGCATTGAAGGAACTTGAAGATGAAGATGAAGAATAAATTTCTATTCGGACTTATTTTTACCACGCAGGTCTGGGGCGCTGATCTTTCCCAGACGTTCACCGCCGGAAAAGGGTGTCTTTACCAATTAGAAGTGCAAGGTCAGCAGATCCCGATGGACGTGTCGATTTACGTGGCAGGGTCGTCAAAAGACCGCGTGAGCATCGAGTACTTCATCTCTTCCCGTGAGAGTTTGATCCCGATTGAAATGTGGCAGCAGTTCGAAATCTCTCCCTCTTCCAGCGGAGCGAAAGTCACGAAGGGATTCGTTCAAACAAGAGAATTAAAAAATCCTGAAATCTTGCACAGCGAGTATCTCAATGGTTTCGATGGCGTTAAGGTGAATGATTTCCTTTTCTCTACCGAGTCTGAACTGAATAAGAATAAAATTGGTGTCGAAGAAGTTGAAGTTCCCGCGGGAAAGGATAAAGCGACCCATTACCGAACCGTCGCAGCTGGGCAGACGATCGACTATTGGATTAGCGATGAGGCCAAGCCGATTGGGCTGGTGAAACTCACGTCGAAGCACGCCACAGATCAGAAAAAGAATTACTCGCTAGCACTCACGAGTCTCATGAAGAATGTAAAACCTTTCATCGATCCTTCGAAAGGCGTTCCTCTGACTGAGCTTGGGAAATCTTTTTTAGCAAAGCCTGAGAGTGTGAGATAGGTGAATGAAAAAAAGCTCCGCTGGCGCGCGCCGAGCGGAAGCCTTTTTTATTTGAGCTTACTTAAAGTAAAAATTTGAACTCGCCTCACCGAAGAGATGGTACCATTCAAAATTGTCTCTCACGGCTTCCACATCAGTATGATTCTCGAGAAGATAAAGCTGACCGGCGAGGAGCGCATCACCAATTGTTCTGAGTTTCTGAGCGATCGTTTTCTTCACGATTCCACGGGCCATGATTGCAGGTGGGTGCCAAGAAATATTCACTGAACCACCGTAGTACATCGCTGCACCGACGGCATCACCACGCGAATCAACTGCGTTCATGAATGTTTCCCCGAGGTAACCCTTCTTGAGAATTCCGTTCTGACAAGCCACATCGATGATCACCGGCTGTTGGACGTTAGCGTTTTCAATTTTCTTGGCGTCGGCCGTAGCGTACCAAGTTCCTGTCGAGGCCCAGCTCGTGCCAGATCCGTGACCGAGGTAAGTCAGGTAGCCTGACCCTTTATTGAAGGCGTCGTTAATCGGACCTGGTTTTGATGTTGGGCTGTCCTGATGGAAGTGCGAAGATTTTGTTCCGTAAGCAGCACTCAAGTCAGACTCGATGCCTTTGACGTATTCTTCATCCGACGGTGCAGAGCCTTCATTGGAAGCAATGCCGATCATGTGAAGAAGACCCGAAACATCAGAGCGACGTTCTTGATACACTTCCCATTTTTTCGTCTGACGTTTTACTTCTTCAGGAGTTGAGGCAACGACTCGACCGTACTGCACATCAGGAATCATGTCATTGGAGTCCATGAGGAAATATGGATAATCCGAAGGTGTTTTCGCTGAGCCTGAAGTGTTCACAGAATGGTTCGGGAAAAGCGTGTCCGTCCCAACGATGAGTGCGTACTTGTATTTATTTTCTTTATACTCTGCTTTAAAGAAGGCAGAAATTTTTGCGACATCTGAACCAACGTCTTCGAGTGCGACTGTTTTTACAACGTGACCGCGGTAGTTTTTGTAGAAAACGAAATCCTGGAGACCTGGGAGAAGAGCTCTGGGAGAAACGATCAGGTAGTCGTAAGAACTCTCAATTTCTTTCTCAAGAAGATCAGTGACTGTTCCCGAGGTCACAATCTGCGCACGAAGACTCGGAAAAAACTTCATCGATTTCGCTGAGTAGTCTGCAGCAGCAGCGTAGATGGTGACGCGAGTCAGAGGCTGGCCACGGTACGTCCCGAGATAATCTTTGCGGACCATTGGACGAGATTTCGGTGTGAAGATCCACGTACCCGCTTGGGCATTACGACTCATTTCTTTTTGCGAGGGAGCTGAAAGAGAATTCACAACAACTGATGGCCCCGCATCCACGATGACTTCCGTCGTCGACGGCTCGCCCGCAACGACGATTGATTTAAAAGGAACACTCGCAAAACCTACGTCTTGGGAGAATGAGATTTCTTTTTCTGAGAAGACTTTAAATTCTGGACGACCGGCGAGTGTATTGACCTCGACCTTTGCGAGATTGAATTGAATTTCGTGAATCTCTCCTGCAATCGTGGGCACAGTGTTCAGGTGAATTGAACTTATTCCTCTCATATTCGACTGAAGTCGGATCGTTTCTGCTTGAGCAGCAACCGTTCCCAAAAGCACAGTTGCCATTAAAAATCTTTTCATTCGCTCTCCTTAGCTAGTCCTTTAAGGCTAAGGGCGAGTTTGATTTCTCACCACGCGGCAAGAAATGCATGAAAGCGTAGGGGCAAAAACCTCGATGGCTTTTCGCGTCACGGCAAAAATGTTCCGAAAATTACGGTTGGGTGATGAATGCTGAGTAAGGAGAGGGAATTTTTACCGCTTCACTCGCCCAAGCAAAGTCGGGATGATTGGCATCGGACCAACTCCCGCCGATGATTTTTTCTGACTGATCAAGCTCAAGCCAGTACCAGTAATCCTTAAACCCAGGAACGCGAAGAGGAGGATTCCATTCCGGTCCTGTTTCTTGAGCGTAATACAGTTTGGTTGAGACCAGAATTTCTTTGAACGTACCCCGAGCAGATCTTTGATGAGGAGCTCTCTCATCTAAAACTCGAGTCTCATGGCCCACAACAGGAAAATTCCAAACATGTCGGTAAGGATCAAGATCCATGATGAATGATTTTTTTTCACGAAGCCGATTGGTGAGAACGATGTGAAACGCACCGGCGTTCATATCAGCGCAGCTTATTCTGGTGTTGCCAGCATTTTCACGGCAGCGTCTTCCGAGGAAACTCACTCTGCCGCCACCGATTCTGGCGTAGAAATTGCTCATGAGTGCAGCGATGTCTGAGGAGGCAAAGCGAATGACTTTTCCACTCTTATTTTTAAATGTCTTCGGAGAAAACTGTTCGTGATGAATCGAGGCCTGGGCCCATCCGTGACAAACGCCTTCCCAGTCAGGACGATTGGAAGGATTTTGTCTTTTGATTTTACTCGTAAAAGAAAATTCGTAATCATCTTGCATGAGATCGAATTTCTCCGAGGGAGAAAGTTTAGCTATTTGATCTTCAGTGAGTGCCCGCGCTTGTTTTTCGGTTAGAATTTT
>CANETG010000147.1 GCA_947440875.1 Bacteriovoracaceae bacterium | reverse complement strand
TACAGGTATCCACAGAAAATCTCTCGGCCGCGAACTCTCGGATCCGTGACCTTGACTACGCTGATGCGACTGCTCAGAAAGCTAAGCTGGATATTCTGAATGCTGCTGGTACATCTGTACTTGCTCAGGCAAACATGAGTTCTCAGAACGCTCTTAAGCTCATTGGCTAATTAGCTTCCGAACAAAGTTTTTTTGGGGCCCGCCGCAAGGTGGGCCTTTTTTTTGGGAGCAAAATATTTAGACTCGTACCTCAAGGTTAATCTGCTCGAGAAAAAAATCTCGAACGGAAATTCCCGCGACCTGCAACTGTTGCGGGATGAAAGAGGCTCTCGATAGTCCCGGGAGTGTGTTAATCTCGAGAAGAACAGGGCCCTTTTCTGTCAGAATCATATCGGTCCGAGAGTATCCTCTACAGCCAATAGCAGAGTGAAGTTTCAAAGCAAGTTTTTGACAAGCCTCTGATTCTTCTTTCGTAAGCGGTGCGGGGGTGAGTTCCTCTACACCTGATCCTAGATATTTCCCATGGTAATCAAACTGACGACCTTGAATCACGCGAACTTCTGAGCAGGGAAGTGGCGAAAGTTGATGATGGGAGTCTTCTCTGACTCCGACCGTGATTTCTCTGCCTGTGATAAAGGGTTCACTCAAATAGGGAAGATAACCGCTTTTTTGGATGGCGGGTATCGCTCTCTCTAATTCATCTGTTGAGGCTACGATATGAAGACCGACACTGGATCCGTTTGCCAAAGGTTTTAAAACGATTTTCTTATGTTCAGAAAAAAACTCACCGAGTGATTTTATGCTTGAAGGATCAAGATCTTTTATTACTAATTCGGGCGCAGTATTCACTCCGTTTTCAGCTGCAATCTTTTTCGTGAGAATTTTATTGAAAGCTTTTTCACTGGCAGCGGCACCGGTACCAGTGAAAGGGATTTTCATCTGCTCGAGCATTTTTTGAAGAGTGCCGTCTTCTCCTTCAGTTCCGTGAAGAGCGATAATGATCGCTTTGCCTTTAAGCGTTTCAAGACCTGACCTAAGCGACTCCGCTTTCGGCGCTGTTTTGGATGAGAATTCTTTAGTAAAAGCGTCAGCGTGCTCAGCAAGTTCCGAAGAGGAGACTTCATGCACTTTTCCCTCTTTCGTCCAAAACCACAATGCCGCTTCCGGAATAACTGTCGCGATATTCTGGGCCGAAGCAACAGAGACGAGTCTTTCTTCAGAATTCCCACCAAAAAGAATCACACAATCATTTAATTTTTTCTTCATGAATCAAGGTCCTAAAAAATGGCATCGAACCAAGGTTTCTTATCTCGGGCATCACAGTCCGATACCCAGAGGTGTTTTACTTCAAGATATGCCTTAAGCCCCTCTTCGCCCATCTCACGCCCGAGTCCTGATTGCTTGTATCCACCAAAGGGCATTCCTGGATTTAAAAGATGATACTCATTGATCCAGACAGTTCCCGTCTCAAGGAGTTTTGCGACATTCTTGGCCCTCTCGGCGTTTTTTGACCAAACAGCTCCTGCCAGACCATAGATCGATTTATTGGCCAAACGAATGGCTTCGTCTTCATTTTTCACCGGAGTTATCGCCAGCACGGGTCCAAAAATTTCTTCATTAAAGATAGTGTGATCCGGGGTCACTTCAAAAAGTGTCGGCTCAATGTAGTGACCTTTGGCCATTTCACCCGTCGTTATTTTATTTCCCCCAAAAAGAAGTTTCCCGCCTTCCTTCTTCGTCGTTTCAATATAGGCAAGAATCCTGTCCGCCTGTTTCTTATTCACCACAGGCCCGTAACCCGTGCCTGGGTCTGTCGGGAGACCAACTTTGACGTCGGCAATTCTTTTCACCAGCGCATCTTTGAAAGAAGGATAAATTTTTTCTTCTACGAAGAGGCGAGTCCCTGAGTCACAGGCCTGTCCTGAATGGTACAGGAAAGCATAAAGAGCCCCATCAACTGCGATACTTAAATCGGCATCGTCGAGAACAATATTGGCCGACTTTCCACCGAGTTCAAGAGAAAGGCGCTGAAGATTTCTTCCTGCTCCTTCCATGATTTTTCTTCCGACCTCAGTAGAACCAGTGAAGGCTACTTTCCTCACTTTGGAATTCTTCAGCAAGTACTGACCTTCATGGGCCCCACCAGTGATGATGTTCACTACTCCAGCAGGAACTCCGACATCACGAATGATTTCAGCAAGGATGGAAGCAGTCACAGGTGTTTCCTGTGCCGACTTCAAAACCGTCGTACAACCAGCGGCGATGACCGGTCCAATTTTCCACGCCGCCATGACGAGGGGAAAATTCCAAGGAATAATTTGAGCACAGACTCCCACGGGTTCATAAATTTTATAATTCGCAGAAAAGCCCGGGCGCGAGGCACTTTCGTCTTTTACTTCGAAAGCAAACTTACGCAGCTGTCCCGCCAGGACTTTGAAATAAGAAGCGGCGTTGGCGACATCTGCCTTCGCCTTTCTGAGGGCAGAACCAGAGTCGGCGACTTCAAGATCAACGATCTCGTTTCTTCTCTCTTTCAGCTTGTCTGAAATCTTTTCAAGGAGCTCAGCTCGCTTCAGCGCGTCCATTCCTCTCCACTCTTTTGAATAGAAAGCTTTCTCAGCGGAGTCCACGGCGAGATCGATATCTTTTTCAGACGGAATATAAACTTTTGCAACCGCCTCTCCGTTGGCAGGATTTTCTGAAACAAAGCTTTTGTCCGAAGTCCTGAATTCACCATCAATGAATAATTTGATTTCTTTCATAAAAGCTCCTTAAATATCTCTCAGCGTGAGTGTGATGATCGAATTAGGCTGGCCCTCAAGACCTTTTGCCATGATGTCTCTCGGAGAATTGAGATCAATCTCAGTCTCTTCCCCTCGGGCGACAGTGACGAGCCTATTTTCTTTCTTTTCTTCGAGTTTATACTTCACTCGGAAATCAGTTTTACTATGGCTAAGTATCATCGAAAGTATATATGGACCCATGCGCACACTTTGCTCGCGTCCGAAGGTGAAGGTCTGATTTATTTTCCATGTCTGTCCATCTACGGCAACTTTACCGTCGACGTTTACGCCGAGACAGGCGAGTGCGGGAAAACTAACGAGGAATAAAAATAAAAATTTCAACATCTTTCCACCGATAGGGCAATGCCCTGGCCGACTCCGATACACATGGTAGCGAGTCCTGTTTTAAGTTTCGCATCTTTCTGCATTTGATGAATCATGGTCGTGAGAATTCTTGTGCCCGAAGCTCCGAGAGGATGTCCGATCGCAATCGAACCGCCATTCTTGTTAATTTTCTCGGGATCAAGTTCAAGTTCTTTTATGCAGCCGAGGGCCTGGGCCGCAAAGGCTTCGTTGAGTTCAATGACATCGAAGTCTGAAATTTTATAGCCAAATCTTTCGCAAAGCTTTTTTGTCGCCCCCACTGGTCCGAGTCCCATCACGTTGGGATGAAGTCCGTGAACCGCTCCTCCAGTTATCATGGCAAGGGGTTTGAGCTGATGACGTTTTAAAAAATCTTCGGAGCAAATAACGACCATGCTGGCACCATCATTAATGGATGAGCTGTTCCCAGCAGTAACCGTTCCTTCTTTTCGGAATGCGGGTTTCAGTTTTGCGAGTTTTTCAATTGAGGTATCGGCACGGGGACCTTCATCTTTATTCACAATGACAGATTCTTTTTTTCCTTCCACGGTGATGGGAAGAATTTCATCGGTAAATTTTCCTGCGATCTGAGCGGCGATTGCTTTTTGATGAGACGCCAAAGCAAACGCATCCTGATCTTCGCGAGAGATTTTGTGAAGCTCTCGAACTTCTTCCGCCGTTTCTCCCATACCTAAGAGGGGAAACATGGCTGCCATTTTCGGATTTTCAAAACGCCATCCGATGGAGGTATCCCACATTCTTTGGGCACGATCAAAAGGGGAGTTTGATTTTGTCATTACGTAAGGAGCGCGTGACATGCTCTCCGCACCTCCGGCGATAAAGCAGTCTCCTATTCCGGCCTGAATTCTTGAATGAGCATCCATCACTGCGTCGATGGAAGATCCACACAGACGATTGATTGTCGTGCCGGTCACTTCCAATGGAAATCCTGCCAAGAGAAGACTCATGCGAGCGAGGTTTCGATTATCTTCGCCCGCCTGATTGGCACAACCGATAACTGAGTCACTAATCTCCTTCAGATCATGTTTGGCAGAAAGGGCATAGTCTTTGAGTAGTTCCGCGAGAAGGTCATCTACCCGAACACCGGAAAGTGCTCCCCCAAAAGATCCAACTGGTGTCCTTTTGGCATGAACGATGTAAGAAATTTTCTTCATGAAAAAAGCCTTTTTGTGAGTGAAATCATCCTATCAACAAAGACATGGAATGAGAAAAAAAAGCGGAAGTTTTCGCTGAGTGTAAGTGTAAGGTTTCAAGCTCTGATTGTGAGGACTGAAAACATTACCGAAAAGCTCCATAAGATCCCTGGAAAATAATGAATACTCTGTAAACATCACATTAATGTTGGTAAAAGGACTCCGGTTTTAACCCCTATGGGTTAGATTCCCGCAACTCAATTTCTGGAGACAAGGAATTTCGATGAAAAAAACTCTGCTTCTCGCCACTCTATCACTCATTTCAAGCGCTTATGCCTATGAAGCGAAACTCACGAAAGGGGCAATGGCCCCTGAACTTAAGCTCCTTCTTGAGAAGGCGCGCACTGAAACAGGTGCTGCCTTTGAGGCTGAAAATATTGCTCTCATTGAAGAGCGCCAACTGGCGACCAGTAATTATAAGTTTTACGTTCAGACCAGTCAGTTCATCCCCGTCGAGAAAACGGCAATACGTATCTGGTCTGATAAAAAAACGGGCGAGCTGATTCTTGCGGAAATGCACCTCGATGAAAAAGCGAATAATGCACAAGTCGCCATGGCAGCAAAATATAAGCAGGCGATGTTTTCTCCAGGAGCTCTTAAATCCAAACAGCTCAATTTGGCGATCAACAAGATCGCTTCTGAACAGGTTTCGAAACATGATACTGACAAGCGTATCCTGGGATTAAAATCGAAAGATGTGTGGAGTAACGGAGATCTCGTTCGGATCGTAGAAGTGCGTGGTCGTCGCGGTGTTCATACGATCAGAGTCTCCCTTCTCAGAAATAAAATTATTTCAAAATCATACATGGAATTCCCTCAGTCAGAAGCATTCCATACCGTGAAAGCAAACATCTTTCCGATGTATGAAGAAGTAGAAGGAACCGGAGAAAAACTTCCTTTCGAAGTGAAAGAACTTAAATACATCAATACTGTTGTACCGAATTCCACGAACCCGTTGGGAGATCTTTCAAGAAAAGTTTATGCGGGAAATCGCTACCACGGTCTTCTCGCAGAAACGGCGATTGGTCAGGAATATGATTTCTGGTCACAAGCTTCGATGAGAAGAGATGCTGAGGGTATTGTCGCGAAAATTCCGACGCGTTCAAATGACATGACTTCTGGGCTTCTGCTTCAGGGGAAATACGCAACGATAAACATTCATCCGGATGTTAAAGAGAAAATCTCTGGAGTTGAATTCAATCTCTTGAACGGCCCTAACCACATCATGGGAATTGCCCAAAACGGTGACTGTAATCGTGACGGTCAAATCAACTCTGAAGATTCTTGCGGACAAGAGGCAGACGGAAACGTTTACGGCTATGTTCGTCCGGGCCTTCTCGGAAAAACTATTTCTTCACCAGAAGAACTTCTGAATCGTATCCCTGTCCGCCTCCCAGATCACAACACTACTGAGTACATAAACTCTGGTGTCGATGAGCTTCAGGTTTACTGGTCAGTCACCGTTCTCATGGAAGCTCTTGCTGAAATGGGATTCACGGATAAAGAGCTCTCGACTCGTCCGTTCCACGCATTCCTCTTCGATCCAGACATCGGGATGAGAGACAATGCTTACTACACTGACGATACGATTAACTTCACGACTTATAATCCAGGTACACCGAACCTTGCCCGCGACAATCCGACTATCTGGCACGAACTTGGTCACGGCGTGATGGATCGCCTCATGGGTGCTCACCTTGGATTTGCTGGGACTACTGGAGGATACGGCGGGCTCTCAGAAGGGATGGCAGATTTCGTCGCCAAACTCGTTGTTGAACATCAAACTGATGGAGCAGACTTCCCAGGTAAAAACGAATTCCGGATCGAGAACACGACGGGCTTTGATCTCACCAACGAATTCCATGATGAAGGTGAGGCGTACGGTGGAGCGATGAAAGATATGCTCGCTGTCGTCGTTTCTGAACAAGGTCGCACTGGACTGGTTGCCTTCACAGATTTAACTCTCGAAGCCATGAGACTTACGCGGAATCACCCAGCACTTTCTGCTGCTGGTTGGTTTGAACACATGCTCTATGCTGATGAACTTGGTTCTTCAGTTCGTAAAGCGGGGGAGTTTAAAGAAGTGATCATTAACTCTCTTGCTGCTCGTAACTTCTCTTTTGCAAGCTCATTCCGTCCTGCGGAAATGAACGTGAAATTTGATGAAACAGTCCTCACTTCGGCATCTCCTGCTTCACGTGAAAAACCTCTCACCCCGTGTGATGCTTCAGGTGTGGTTTCTTTTGATCTTAAGGTGTCACTCACGGAAGGTGATTCAGGCTTCATTTCTTTCCCTGCTATT
>CANETG010000146.1 GCA_947440875.1 Bacteriovoracaceae bacterium | reverse complement strand
TGGATTATTTTCAGTCATCCACCAAGCGGTAGAAAGTCCCACGTAACCAGCTCCCACGATCAGGACGTCAGTTTGAGTGTCCGGAACCGTAAAAGAATGCGAGCGCTGCCAATGGGAGATCGTCATCTATTTCCTTATGAGTCTGAACCTAAGATGATACTCCCAGTTATCAAAAGGAGATTCTTTTTTATGCGTTTTTTTGAACTCCACATAGGTCTGTGCACGAAGAATTTCTGATAACTCAGAGGTGGTATAACCGAAGGTCCCGGTCGCCAATCGATCGTCGTTATTCATGGACAAGAGAAGGTCTGCGAGTGCCTTCACTTCTTTCCGAAGGTTGGCGAGAACCTGACCATTCTGAGGGTCGATACTCGAGTAAACGACTATCGCTATGTCGATGATGATGCTTGAAAGTTTTTGGAGCTCTTTCACGTCATCTCCGTCCGACTCGATGATTCCGTAATCCACAATAAGATGGTTATCAGGGGATTTCGCCGGAACACCGAGAAGAGGATAAATGGCGCGATCTTCTTGAGTGAAAAAGAATGCCTCCCCTTGATCCACACCTTTGTAAATTCCGGTCACCTTACCCGTGGGGATAACCCCATCTGTGACAAAGAAGAAGCAGTAGATATCATCGTTAAAAAAGTCATCGCTTTCTTCAACCACGTCGAAACCAAAAGCTTGGAGAGCCACCTCTGGCCCGGCAGTTCTTTCGGTCTTTGGATTTTTTATCCACCTATCAAACTTATCATCCCGTGGGAGAGGGAATTTTTTTTTGGCAAGAAGGACAGACAGATAAGGCTCCAGTGTGGCAGGAGAAATCTTTTTCCGTTCGAAGATTTTAATAATCGCCAGAGTCTTTGGTTTCAGCACAAGAGTCTGAACCAAATCCGGAGATTCCACGTACACCTTCACCGCATCCGTGAACGCAGGGAGAACGAAGGAGTTTTGTGACCAGGCAGACCCAGTAAGGAATACTGCCAGCAAGAGATATTTCATGATTGTTCCTTTTACAGAAAAATCATAGCATCTCAAAAATCAGAGTGGCGAATGGTTAGTGGCTAGGAAGCTTTTTTGTGGTTTTTTATTTCAGGATAGAAATCTTCTTCGTACTCGCTCTTGTATTTTAAGAAGAGTTTGTAGTTCTCGAATTCTATTTCTGACATCATCCCGATTTGTTCATCGAGTGATTTCTTGAAACACATATCAATAAAATTGAGATGAAACGGATCTAAATAGGAAAAGAAATCCTCAGTGAGGGTCGCTGTTTTTAAGAGATCTTTGAGACTTTTGGCATGGTACATAACCACTCCTTCCAATATTCTTATCGGTGAATGCTGTCTTGGGTTAATCCTTTTTCAATATTTTCTTTCCGCTGTGGAAATGAAGACTTATACTTTAGGCAACCACGGTACTCAACTAAGGTGACCATGGATTTACCTTATCAAATCCTTTTTATCTTGAACTTTTTAGTCTGCTTTCTTCTCATGAAGGCGACGAGTTGGTTTGTCACTCCTCCCCATAAGCGCCCGGCATTTTTAACATTCGCGTTTGGATCGCCCTATCTTTCTCCGCGGAGTCTTCGGATTGCCTCTCCTCCTCCTAGGGCTTCACACTTGGTTATGTTTTTACTCTATGGAGCAATAACTTTTGCGATCGTGAAAGGTGTTGCGGTTTATCTGTCTCCCATTTCTTACGCCGATCGAATACTTCTTGGTGTTGCTGTTTATTTTCTCACTGAAACGATCGGTTCACTGGGGCAGACTTTATTTTTCTGGCGAAAAGAAAATACGTATTCGATCCATTTCAGGCCCCTTACTTCACCTTCACTCAGCCAGTTTTGGGGACGCCGCTGGAACCTTTGGGTGCAGGAATGGATTACCGATGTGGCAAGACCCTTTCACCGAAAACATAAGCAGAAACTAATCGCGAGTTTTTTTTTCTCAGGACTCTTTCACGAGGCGATGATCAACTTTCCTCACTGGGCGTACACAGGAGAAAGCTACTTCGGAACGATGCTTGCCTATTTTCTTATCCAGGGAGCTGGCCTGTACGTGGATAAGAAATATTTGAGGAGCGCTGAACCTCTTGTGCGCAGAGTTTTTTGCTGGCTCGTGATCATGCTTCCCTCTCCACTGTTCATCCATGTCCCACTTCTTAAGTTTTTTGGGATGACGGAATAGAACTCAAGGGAGAGAATCTCACTCATGGAAAATCTCCTCTACGAAATGATCCTTTTTAGTCTTCTGGGTGTCCTTTATTATTTCTACCAAAAGAAAAAAATTCTTTCTTATGAGAAGAACAAGGGACCTATCATCATGGGATACCTTCTTCAGTCATGCCTCTCCGTTCGCGGCGAAACCCCTGATGCCGAAATGGATCCCGTCATCGAGAGTCTTGATGACTATCTTCAAAATAAAACGGCGACTCCGCCAACAGCACTTCTCAGTGTCTATGCAAAATCTTCCCACTGCGCACCGGAGCTGAGAGACGTCATCCTCCAGGGAATCGAAGACCTGAATGATCGTAAAAAATAATTACATCACACCTCGAGGACATCAGAAACTTCTAGCTGAGCTGGAACAACTTCTCCGGCTTGAGCGTCCGGAAGTCACAAAACTTGTCCAATGGGCCGCCAGCAATGGCGATCGGTCTGAAAATGCTGATTACCTTTATGGGAAAAAGCGCCTTCGTGAGATCGACCGACGGGTGCGTTTTCTCACTCAGCGGCTGGATGCTTCTTTGGTCGTCGATCCTCTCAGTATTAAATCATGCAAAGTGCAATTCGGAGCAACGCTTGAGGTAATGGACGAAGCGGGGAATAAAAAAATCTATAGTATCGTAGGCGTGGATGAAGTTGACACGATGAGAGGTCGTATCAGTTGGCAGTCACCCATAGGGAAATCACTCATCGGTAAGGAAGTAGGCGACGAGGTACTTGTTAAAATACCTGCGGGCGAAGTAACCTTAGAGGTAGTGAAGATTAATTACCAAACTATCGAATGAGGTTTTTATGAAACTGATTCTCGCAATGATCATTTCCGTAACGAGTGTTGCGGCTTTTGGATTCTCAGAAGTTGAGTGTACTGGTCGGAATGGACAGAAAAATGTCATGACCGTCGTTGAACAAGGTTTTGGTCCAGGTTCATTTCGTCGTGCCTCTGTCAGAGTCAGTGAAGCTGGTGCCGGAGAAACAAGAAATTTCAATGTGATGTCTCGTGGCACTTTTGGGAACCGCGTGCGCTATGAAGGAGCGGGGTTTGATCTCGAAGTGGATTTCTGGCCAGATAACAGACCACAGTGGGCGAGAACTTATCGCGGTAACTTCACGTCACTCGACTTGAATGTTCCTTTCACAATGATGTGGTGCCGATTCCCGAACATTCGTCCGTAGTATTTATTGAAGAAGGGCCTCATCTCAGGGCCCTTCTTAAAGACTTTCCCACACTGAATAATTTGCCTCGCTGATCAGTCTCGCATTCCAAGATATCATCTCTCGACGAGATCGTTTTCTCGAAAGGAATGGCATGCTTTTTATTCGCACTCTGATGATTCTGACGACCCTGTTCTCGTTTGAGATTTCCGCAAAAACAAAGTATGACAGAAAAGAGCGCCAGAAAGACGTGAGTCTTGCGACGGGTAAAAAAGATGATGTAAGAAGTTATCACGCGACGACAACAAAAGTTCTCAATTTCTCAATGGTCGCTGTGAAAGAGAGCATTCTTAATTTTGCTGATAAATGTAACAACGCTTTCCGAAAAAAACGCGAACTCACCTCGACGGAATACGATTGCAAATATCATAACGAAAATATCATCGAGCAATTCGTCCTGAAGGATCTACGCCGAGGGGAATGGCTCAAAGATGATAATGAGATCGAAAGATTCGTCGTCGCTCGGAAAATCTACAACCGCGGCGAAAGCGGACACTACGAGCTCGTGAAGATCAAAGAAACTCACAACGTGCTCAAGCAAAAAACGGTCACGATCGAAGAAGAAATGCTCACCAATGATCAGGCGAGAAATTACGTTTCAGTGAAATTCGAAAAGGATTCTGCGTTCGAAACTTCCAGGACACGCTACATCCTCACAGAAATTGCTCCAGAGAAAACAGAACTTCGCTACATCTACAAGGGCACCACCACTCATTGGGTTCTCAATAAAGAAGTCTCTGTGCCCCAAGTTTTTTCAAGCCTCAGTGAAAGTATTCATAATCTTGTCACTTCGATCGGTACGGAAGCTGGTGTTCAGGCCAGATCTATTGCTTCAGAGCGGGAATAATTACCCGCATTAGGGACGCTGGTTGACGTCGTTTCGGTAAGCTGGCCGCCCCTCCTGTGCCCCTATGAAAATAGTGAGTTTTTTTTAAAATACGGTTGATCTACGGAAAATTTACGGCTATCCTGTTTTCAGGTACGGAAATTCTACGGAGATTACATGGCACTCACGAAAAAACAAAAAGAAGTTCTCGATTTCATCACTGAATACGTAAGAGAAAATGGTTTCTCTCCGACACAGAAAGAAATTCAGTCGAACTTCGGTTTCAAGTCACTTGGTTCCGTTCAGGACTACATCAAGTACCTAACCAATGGCGGTTTTCTGATGAACGACTCTCATTCCGTGAGAGGTCTTCTTCCATCGGCCGTTCAACAAAACTCCGAAGAGATTCCCCTCCTCGGAAATGTGGCCGCTGGTGTGCCCATTGAGGCAATTGAAAATACAGATACGATTTCAGTTCCCGTTCACATGCTCGGACGTGGGTCACACTACGCTCTGAAAGTGAAAGGTGAGTCGATGATTGAGGAAGGTATTCTTTCAGGAGATATCGCCATCATCAAACACGCCAATGATGCTCAAAACGGTCAGATCGTCGTCGCTGTCGTAGAAAACGAAACGACTCTCAAAAGATATTTCAAACGCGCCAAGCAGATCGAACTTCACCCTGCAAACAAGACGATGAAACCGATCATCGTTAAGGACAAGGAATGTGAGATTCGAGGACTCTTAGTCGGACTCATCCGCTCTTACTAAAATTTAGTTTTTTTCACGCACAAGATACTTTGCAACATGGTCAAGGAGGACTTAGATGCACGCACGCGCTTTTTATCAAACATCACTTTCCAAAATTAATGAAACAGAAGTCTTCGCTCGCATTCAGCTTGAATTAGTAAACCGCTATGGAGTGGACGAAAAACTCGCCTCCGAAATGGCGTGGGACTTTCTTGAAGTTCTGACCGCCGTCGATGGCGACATCGACATCTTTGACAAATATTTCCTGCAATAAATGAAACACACAGCTTAGTTCTTCAGTTGCGAATGTAACGAGTGACTCAAGCCCTACATACACACACTTTTCCGGGAGGAAGGATGGTTACTGACAATGATCTTTGGATTTGCCGCTCTTTTCTGATGCTCTTTGGGTCTTTTGTTTTCTTTACGTTGGTTGGCGCAATCTAAACTTTACGAAATTCCATTAAGGCGTTTTTTGTCGGGTCACCCTTTTGATAGAGGGATGACCCGATTTTTTTTAAGCCGTGTGGTTGCAAAATCGAGGATGTGTTCGATGACTAAATGAAATAATACGACTCGATAATATCTTTATCGAGTCCCTGATTTCTGAAATGCGGTAGGAGAAAAACGTGTTTCACGACGATGTGATTCTTCATCATCACCCCACAGACAGTTCCCTTAATTTCTAGGAACTGAACGTTCGAAGGCATGAATGATTTCCAGTCAGGCACGACTGAACCAGACGCGAGAATAATCTCAGAGATTTTTTCTTCGTCTCCAGAAACGGCTTCTCGAAACTGTAATCCCAATTTTTTTAGTGTGTAACCGAATGGGCAATGGAGGCAGGAGGACTTACAGCACGTTCCACGGTTCTTGAGAAACTGGCTGGTAAACACCGTAAACCCTTCGGCCGAAACATAGGAGAGCTCTTTTTCCATATTATGGATTATAATGAGACATGATGTTTTTGCCCATCTTATTCATTGGCCTGGCCTTCGCCCAAGAGGAATTGCAAGTCGAGACGTATTGCTTTTCTTCGCAGCAATCCAGAGCGCAAGTGGAGAAAAAAATTTCAACCATTCTCGTTCCTTCGGACAAGATTGATGCCGAAAAAAATTGTTTTACTCTGCAGATGAAACCGCATCGACGGGAACTTCTCCAAAGCTATGTCCGCAATCTCGATCCAGAAGTTAATATTACTTACTCGAGTGCGGAGATCAAACGGGAGCCTTGCTTACTCAAAGTCGAAAAGATGAGAGTGAGGAAAAATTCGAGTACGGGTATTTTAATCTCTCAAACGCCCGAAGTAGTAGCGGGACAGTTGAGCGAAACGGCGCAAGACGTGATGCAAATTCAAACGCTCGGCCAGTTCTCCTTAGTCGTGAGTCAGGATGCCATTGAGGGAAACTGTCGTTATATCAATAAAGATCTTTATGAGATAACTCTCAACGCACGTCGTGATCCAAAACCACTCGTTCCTCCTCATTTGCCGTACGGATCAGTAGTCGTGATTGCTTCACCTCCGCCGGCGGAGAAGACAATCAACGTGTCGACAACCGTTCAGCTCAATCGCGGTGAGCGTTCGGAAATTGGAAGCATCGTGAAAGACCTGCGGAAAAAAGAACAAAAAATTGATATAAGACCCGAAGCCCAGT
>CANETG010000145.1 GCA_947440875.1 Bacteriovoracaceae bacterium | reverse complement strand
TCAAAGGCTTTGCGGCCTTTGTATACACGGCTCATGAAATTCTTTCTTTTAACTTTCCTGCTTCTCGGCTGTGGAAAGAAAATCGTCTATTTGACGCCTCCGATGCCGGCGAATCAAGCTTCTTTAGAAGTTAAAAATGAAATTGCTGAGGAGCTCGAAAAACTTCAGCAAGATTTCCACGATTTAAGCATCAATATCGATCTCAAGCGCCTGCCGGTAGTCGTTTCTCCATTACCTTATGGTGTTGTGGGGAGGTGCCAGTACGGAAGTAATGATCGGGGAATTTTTATTATTCTCAGTCCCAACTTGTTTGGCATGAGTGAGTATCTTGCGCTCAATGATAAACAATATGAAAAAGAATTTGTTCGTGTTCTGATCCATGAAATTGGTCACTGCTATTTTGGTCGGATGCACGCAGAAACAGAATACTTAGAATTACCGGGAAGTACTTTCGAGTTACATTTCGACGGTGAGACAGTGATTTTTGATAAAATTCCGAGGAGCCTCATGCCCGCAGAATCTATTTACCGCATGCCGAAGGCGCTACGGAAATTTTATCTGGCTGAACTCGTTGGTAAAGCAAGGCTTTCTGATGCTGTTGCCCTAGGAGAGTTCACCGAATTTCAGATGATCTCAAATAATCCTGAAGTAATCGCCCCACCAGAGACTAAATTATATACTGTCGAGACCGCTAATAAATAGGGGAGAGAGATCACCTAGCTCCTCAAATGCACCGGGCCCTAAAATGCCTCTGAGGAATTCGGGAATGTCTAAGCTTAGTGTTTCATCCTCGAAGTCAAAATAGACTTCGCCTTTGATTTGATTGATGTCTCTGAGCTTGAATTGGCCTTTGGTATAATCCAAAATAAAATTCGCAAAAAGTTTTCTATCCCCTGTCGCCAGCATGAATTGGAACTGCTGAGTGTTGGAATCTGCGATGGGCATTCCTGTCCAGAGAGTTCCGTAATGTCTGGCTTCATCCACAAATTTTTTCATATCATCCTGGTACCCGTACTCATAAATAATCCCAGAAAGATCTTGTCCCTTATTCATGAAGAAATAAGAAAGCACTCTCTGTTTATCTCTTTTTATAAAAAGGTCAGCTGAAACTATCTCCGAAATCAGCTTCCAATCCTCAGCCGTACGAGTCGGAGTGAGATATTTTTTAGCGAAAGATTTTTCAAAAAGATAATTAACAGCACCTTGGTCTTGCGGAGTAAGAGCAGAGTATTTTGTTTTTTCAAAACTTCCAGTGCCTTCAGTTTTTAAATATTCATATTGAGCACCACAAAGTGTGAAGCCAAATTTTTTATAAAGATTTTCTTGATCGCTCCAGAGTAGAAAAAATGCGCAATCACTTCTCTTTTCAGAGATCACATCTTCCATGAGTGAGCGGAATATTCCTTGGCCACGTCTTTCTTCATCCACTGCAATTCCACCTAAGAGACAAATCAAATGAGCATTTCCATTCACGTGAATTATTTTATCTCTCATCCCTATGTGAGCGATCACTTTGTTGTTTTCATCAACGAAGACAAAACAATTGTGGTGATTAGAGGGATGAACCAGGGCTGCGAAGTCTTCTTTGAAGGTAAAAGGCTTCTTATAATGGAAGGATTTCTCAATGAGTTTGATCGTTTCCTCTATTAATGAAGGACTTTCTTTTAAAGTTGTACGCCCATGGAAAATATTGCCCATCCCGAAACCTCATTGTTTTCGATAGTTTAGACCGTTTTTGAGGATATTGTCGAATATTTCAACACCACATCTAAAGTCTTTCGCTCCTGTGTCGAATAGTTACACATGAAGGGCCAATGCCTTTCGTTCTCCCTCTCACGGATTGAGAAAGGAGATACCCAATCAAGGAGGATTTATGGGTTTAAGGATTAACACCAACGTTTCGTCGCTGAACGCGCAACGAAACTTAGGTATCACACGCGGAGCTCAGCAGAAAGTGCTCGAGCAATTGTCTTCAGGTAGCCGAATCAACCGTGCAGGCGATGATGCTGCAGGACTCGCGATCTCGGAAAACCTCAGAGCACAAATTAGAGGTCTCGGTCAGGCAGAAAGAAACGCCCAAGATGGTGTGTCTTTGGTGCAGATCGCGGAAGGTGCGCTGGCAGAAGTTGGTAACATCATGATCCGCCTTCGGGAACTTGCTGTTCAAGCTGCTTCTGATACCATCGGGCCAACAGAACGTAAGTTTCTCAACGTTGAATTTGAACAGTTGATGTCAGAAGTAGATCGTATTGCGAACTCTACTGAATTCAACCGCGTTCCACTTCTTAACGGTACAGGTTCAGTCTTCGACATTCAGATCGGTACAAGAAACGATCCTTTATCAGATCGTCTCACATTCGATGCCTCTTCAGCTGACGTTAACGTCGCAGCTCTTGGTCTTAACCTGGCTTCAGTGTCAGATAAGATCTCAGCTCAGAACTCACTGGCAGCTATCGATCAAGCGATTCAAAACGTATCCGGGATCCGCGCTGACTTCGGTGCTCTTCAGAACCGTCTTCAGTCAACGATCAACAACATTCAGATCAGTAGCGAAAACTTGTCAGCTGCTAACTCACGGATTCGTGACACTGACATTGCAGCAGCTACTTCTGAGATGACGAGAACGAATATTCTCATGCAAGCAGGTACTTCAGTATTGGCTCAGGCGAACCAGTCTACGACGAACGCCCTTAGCCTTATTAATGCCGCTGCCCAGGGATAAAGTCTCTGAGGCTTAGGCCTTAAAAACGTACTGATGTAAAAAAACCTGCAAATACTGTAGTGGGTGTTTCAGGCAACTAGTGGATTGGTTTGTGTTTTTTAACTAACAACAATCGTGGACATGATGTCCACAACAGAACATGGAGGTTCGATTTATGCTAACAGGAGATTAAATTATGGGATTAAGAATAAATACGAACATGGCGAGCATCAGCGCTCAACGTGCTCTAGGTGTAACGAAACTAAACTTGGACAGCAATTTAAGAAAGTTGTCCAGCGGTGAAAGGATAACTCGCGCCTCTGACGATGCAGCTGGACTGGCGATTAGTGAAAAACTAAAAGCTCACATCCGCGGACTCAGACAAGCCAAGAGGAACTCAGATGATGGAATATCGCTTATTCAAACAGCTGAAGGTGGCCTCAACGAAGTATCTAACATCGTTATCAGACTCAGGGAGCTTGCCATCCAAGCAGCCTCTGATACTGTCGGCGACACGGAGAGAGGATTTTCGAACATTGAATTCAAAAACCTTTTGGAAGAGATTCAACGGATCTCTCAAGGCTCAGAGTTCAACGGAAGAAAGCTTCTCGACGGAACAGGCGGAGTGGTTGAAATTCAGGTTGGGATCCATAATGATCCAGTTCAAGACCGAATTGCATATGACTCAACTACGACTGATTCCACTCTCGAATCTCTTGGCATCGTTGCCGAGAACATCGCGAGTAAAGAAGGCGCACAGCTATCATTGGCGAAACTGGACGACGCGCTTACGCGGGTTAACGGAACCCGCGCAAGCTTGGGAGCACTACAGAATCGACTGCAATCTGCGAGCACGACCATCGCAATTTCAGAAGAGAACTTCAGTGCGGCCAATTCCCGGATTCGCGATGTTGACGTAGCGTCTGAGACAGCGGACATGGCAAAGAATAACATTCTTGCCCAGGCCGGTGTGTCAGTGCTCGCACAAGCGAACCAAGCTCCGAATTTTGCCTTGAAGCTACTAGCTTAAAACACCCACTAACCTTCCCCCGAATGGGGGAAGGTTTCTTTTTTATACAAAACTCCAAATTCTGCTAAAATATTCAAATGCGTAAGACCGTGATGATTTTCGGTATCACATCTTTTGTGGGATCGAACCTGGCAGAAATTTTCAAGAATGATTTCCGAGTGGTCGGAACCTATCATAAAACACCTGTGAATATTCCTGGGGTGACTTGCTATCATTGTGACGTAAACAAAAAAGAGTACATTTCAAAGCTTATCGCTATCGTGAAACCAGATATCACTATTTATGCGATTGGTTTATCTTCTTTAGCAGAGTGCAGACAAAAACCAAAACTGGCGGACGCTCTCAATTCCAGTGGTGCTGCTAATGTGTGCTCTGTGAGTGAACGCTTTCGCTCAAAGTTCGTTTACCTTTCATCTGGTTTCGTCCACGGTGGTGACAAACAGACTTACACCGAAGGGGATACTCCTTTCCCTGAAACTGCATTTGGAACGTCGCTGTCTTCTGCAGAATTTTACGTTCAACGCTCTTGCCTGAATTACTTGATCTTTCGGACTGGAAATTTATACGGACGAGGGTACCGCGACCAACATCCCAATTGGTTTGAGTGTCTTGAAAAGTCGCTCGCTCGTGGGGACAAATTCGTGGCAGACGATTCTGTTAAAATGGGATTTTTGGATATTCAAATCATGGGACGTATCTTAACGAAAGCTTTGCAGGCAAACCTCACGAATCGCTTGATTCATGTTTCATCAACGGATCTCATGACGAGATATCAGTTTGCTCAAGCATACGCGCGACTTTTTAAATTGAACGGAACTCTTATTCAGAGTAGCGTGATTCCTTTCCCAATCGAGGCAAAACAAGGGATAGACACTGCCCAGGATCTCACCTTCCGTCTCAGTGTCGCCAACATAGAAGAGTTTTTAGGTACAAAAATGCCGACGATTGAAGAATCGTTAGTTTTCACTCACAAAAGACTAGAAATTTTTAGCGAGAAGAGTTCTTAATAAACTCTGTGAGGTAGTATTTTACCAGCGCCTCGGTCTCAATCGGCTCTCCCTGAAATCTCCAGGAAATCGTATTGAATGGGCCAACGTGAGCTTTGATCTCATGGATCGCGTGTACCGATTGATTTTCATTCGCAAGGCGAGCCGCAAAGAGACCGCCGTTGTTGGAAAGGAAACCAATACTAATCACATCAGGTGAGCGACGAGCAACAATCAGTTTCAGTGAATTTCTGAAAAGAATGAAATCGTTAACAGTATTGGAGATGCGGAAAACCTTGATAGAGCGAGCCCCGTCGCGATGATGTCGGTATTGATTGAATAGAGAAACGTAGAATTCAAAACGATCTTTAAGCTTATTGACGAAGGCGAGAGAAGATTCTTCGAGAAGACCTTGTGTATTGAGGTGTTCATCGAAGCGGATGATACCGGATTCATCCATATTCACTTCTTCAAGCGCTAGACCCTCAATCCAAGATACATTTTGGTAATCATTAACGTTGATGTATTCCATACATTTATTTTTGGGCAGGGGACCACGCACGTCAAGATAAATCATTCTTCTAGGGCGAGAAGCATCTGCGGATCAATGCCCGCTTGAATCAGAGCGGTCCGATGCTGGGCAATGAGGGGTGCAAGCTGTCCGTTAAGTTCCTGCTGGAGATAATTTTGAATTTCCAAAATCCTCGGATCACATCCGGGTGGGGCTCCCAGTGTGGAGGAACCTGCAGCCGCTGCAATGAGAGCAATCAACCGACGCACCCCTGTGATTGCTTCTTCAGCACCTGAAACCATGACCGGCTCAATTCCTCGCTCTGAAATCGTCACACTTGTGACCCTGAGGGAATTAAGGGAGAGTCGACTTCCTCTTTCCGGCCTGAATGTGACCCCCTGATAGGAGCGAAAAACAACTTCAGAAACATTAAAGCGGTTTCCGGTGCGGGTAAAGCTTCCACCGGCGGAAATTGTATCACCGGCACTTACTTCGGCAACATAGTCTTCATTTACCGACAAAGTTCTGGGTCCTGGAAAAGAAAAATTCAAGGCCACATCGCCCGACACAGGAACATTATCGAGAATTCCCGGGCCTGCTGGATCTTTAAAGATGTCGAGTACGCGATTAATCACGGTCTGCACATCACGACCGGAACGCTGTCTTTTAATCAAAGTAAGTTCCCTGAAAGCACTGTCCATTTTTACTTTAAATTGTTCTTCGATCGCGCGAGCGACTTGTCGCTCCATCGTTCTTTCTAAAATGGGACTGTCCATATCAACTTGGAAAGTGCCGTCCTGCTTATAACTGATCGACTTCACCCTAAATTTCATTCCGGAAACATTCACAAAGAAGGCACGGTTAGTATTAAGACTCAATTCGGTTTCAGAAAGTCGGAAGCCAATCGGTGCATGTCTCTCCCACTCCATGGCGACAGTCGGGTGAAGAATACCCATATTTATCTGACTACGACCGAGAACGACTTTTTGCCCGATGGAGATTGACCCAGAGAGGCTGGCGGGCGTTTCACTGAGAGTATCGATGAGGGTTCCCAAGCGCGCATTTTGAGACGCGAATACAGGGAGTGAAAGAAGTGTAAGACTGAGGATGAGTTTAAGCATGTGAATGATTATCGGCGGAATCTTTTGGGGACCAAAATTCGGAAGTGAACTTTAATATAAGAGATTTGAGAAGGAACAACTGACCAATAAAAAAGGCAATAAAGAGGTCCGGGGGAAGACTTAAAACGGTTTCGCGCCCCTAGAAAACTAGGTGGGCGCAATTAGTAATCACTTTAGGCTTCTCACATTCTGGTCTAATACTAAACCAGGCAAGCTTGCACACCGTGATCAGGGACCGCTCCCGAAAATAAAATCGTAGGGGCGAAACTTTTTGGCTACGCCCCGGACCCAAATTCATTATAACTCATTTTGTGGGCAAAGAAG
>CANETG010000144.1 GCA_947440875.1 Bacteriovoracaceae bacterium | reverse complement strand
GACTGCGTCCTTCTTTTTTGTACCGCACTCAATGACCCCACTCTCAGAGTAGAGGGACTTGAACTGGGTGCAGAGGATTACATCACCAAGCCCTTTGAGCTAAAAGAATTAACGCTGAGGCTTGACCGGATTCTTCGGACACGTTCCCGCATCATGATTAATCAGGATGAGTTTCGTTTCGGGAAGCTCCTCTTCTGGCCTAAGCGGTTTGAGATCCAAGACGGCGCCGGCATCATGTCTTCCATTGGACAAAAAGAGTGCGCGATTCTCGAACTCCTCGTCGAAAGAAAAAATGAAGTCATCACTCGAGATGAGATGATTGAATCGATCTGGGGAGAAAATAGTTTCCCCACGAATCGTACGATAGATAACTACATGGTGAGACTAAGAAAATGGTCTGACTCTGACCCAGCTTCAGGACTCAAGATTACTTCGGTTCGTGGTGTCGGATACAAATTAGAATTCAAAGGAAACTAGGGATGAATATTTTTGAAAATCGTGGCGAAACTCTACCCGTCTGGTTCATGCGCCAAGCTGGGAGATACCATTCTCACTACCAAGCGATTAAAAAGAATTCTGATTTCATGACCATGTGTAAGAGCCCTGAGCTAGCGTGTGAAGTGACATTGGGACCAATTCAGGATTTTCAATTTAACGCCGCGATTCTGTTTTCGGACCTTCTTTTTCCACTCGAGCAATTAGGACTTGGACTTTCCTATCATTCAGGTCCCCCGACGCTTGAGTGGCATCTAGAAAAACCAGAAGATGTCAAAAAACTTAAAGTCACAATTCCTGGCGAAAAGTTTTATGCGTTCCAAGGCGAGGCCTGCACTCTTCTTCGGAAGCGTTTACCGGCAGACGTGACACTTCTGGGCTTCGTGGGCGCTCCCTTCACTCTCTATACTTACGCTGTCGAGGGTTCTCACGCGGGAAATCTTGTGTCGGCGAAACAAGGTCTCTTCGATGGTCGCTGGGAAGAATTCACAAAAATTCTCATCCCAGAACTTTTAAAAGAAATGATGGTTCAAGCAAACGGTGGTGCTGATGCCATTTGCCTTTTTGATACAGCTGCGGGGGAACTCTGCCCAAGTGACTATAAAGAATTAGTTGTTCCAAAACTTAATGATGTTCTGAAAGAATTTAAGAAAAACTGTCCGGGTAAAAAAATTATCTATTATTCTAAGCACACTCAAGCGGCACACGTGAAGGCACTTGATTTGAGTTTCATCGATGTTCTGGGTGTCGACTGGCGTTGTGATCTCGTCGAAATTCAAAAGCTTCTTCCGGCCAACGTCTTTATTCAAGGGAATCTTGATCCAGCTTGGCTCCATCTTCCAGGACCGCTCATGGAGAAAAAAGCACGCGCCTACTATGATGACCTCAGGACCCGAGGGCTTGATTTTAAAAGGTGGATAGCGGGGCTGGGCCACGGCGTTCTGATTCAGACACCGGAAGAGAACGTGAGAAATCTGGTGAAGATTATTCAATCTCAGAAAATCTAAAATTCAAGTATTGATGAAAAAATCTTTCGGAAGCCCAGCTTTCTGAAGTTTTGCCACGTTCGATGGAACCATCCCTGTGAAAGTAAATCCATCGTCTTTCATCAGACCAATATCTTGCATGAGGATGCGCTCGCCTTCCATGCCAGCGATTTCGGTCACCTGCTGAACGACTCGCTCACCGTTTTTATTCCGCTTAATTTGAATGATGTAATCCACCGCCGAACTGATCTGGTAGCGAAGAGCTTTGAGCGGAAGATCGTAACCAGAGAGAAGGAAAAGATTCTCTAGACGCCCGAGACTCTCTGCTGGGGAATTGGCGTGGACGGAAGTCATCGATCCTTCATGACCAGTGTTCATCGCCTGGAGCAGATCGAACACTTCTCCGCCTCTCACCTCGCCGACAATACTTCTGTCAGGGCGCATGCGAAGTGTATTTTTGAGAAGATCACGAATCGCGAGACCTTGGACCATCCCTTGAGGGGGACGAGCTTCGAGGCGCACTGTGTTCACATGATTGAATTGAAGTTCCCGAGTGTCTTCGATAGTGATGACTCTTTCTTTAGAGTCCATTTCCTGGAGAAGAAGATTGAGGAAAGTCGTTTTTCCTACGCCCGTTCCACCTGAAATCACAACATTCATGCGCGATTTCACCAGAAGCTTAAGAAAACTCACCCATTCGTCGGATAAACCAAAAATCCCGGGGGCATCCGCAAACGTTTTAATACTCTTTAAGTATTTCCGAATCGTAATGGCGTGATGAGCATTGGTGTAGTCTTTGTGGATCAGATTGATCCGTGACCCGTCGGCGAGATTTCCATCAAGGATGGGAGAATCGGTACCAAATGCTTTGCGATTTAACTCAGCAACGTCCTGGCAGAAGAGCTCGATTTCCTCGTCACGAAACTTGGTTTCAAGCTTGATGAGTTCGCCATCTTTTTCCACGAAAATATTATCCGGGCGATTAATAATCACTTCCGTTATGCCCGCTCGCTTTGCAATTTCATCAAGGAAGTCATGAATTTTAGTGCGTGACATAGAGGCTCCTAAATTTTCTCATAGAGGAAGATTTCTGACTCATTGATACTCATGCCGTAAGAGAGAAAGTTATCGTGCATGAGTCTTTTATCAGTTTCGTCCATCCGATCGTAGATTTCATCGAAGGACTTTTCATTGACGATGCTATTGGTCAGCGTCTTATCACCCAGTGCTGCGGAGAAATGATAAACCATGAGAATGATCCAATCTATTTTCTCTGCCCGTGTGGAAGTGATTTTTAAAATTGAGTACAGAAGATCGACTGGGAGCTGATACTCAAGGAATTTATTTTTTTCAAGTTCCTGAGTTTTGATTTGAGCAAGTTTTAAATAAAAACCAAGAAGGAACGCTCGCGAATTTCCACTCACACTCATTTCTGAAAATTTATTCTCCAGGAGTTGAATATCTTTAACTAAACCCATGTCCGTTTTGAGTGGAAATTTTCCGTGAATGGCCTTGTAGATATAAAGGCTCGCAAAACGATCTCGGAAATTGGCCCACCCCAAAGCGACCATCGTTTTTTCCAGGCCTCGTCCTTCATTAAATTCTTTAAACGCGATATCTAATACTTCGAGGAGCCCACGATTCTCTTTGAGGATCTCAAAGATCGGTCCCGAGCTGTTCGAATTGATAGGACTCTTCAAAAGCTGAGTCAGTTCCTTCGGAAGAATCACGTGTGGAAAAATAAGTTTCTTCATAGCTGACCAGTTTAATTTGTTCTCTGTTGTTAACGCCCAAGGATATTTAACCATGGGGCGTCGTCTGACCCAAGCGGTTCTTGCAGGTTTCGGCCTTTTCTTATTAAATAAAGTATGAGTTTACCCTTCTACCAAGTTATTGCGCTTAAGACGTCTTCTTTAGAGGATTTAAATGATCTTCTCAAGAGGGACATGAACCTTCGTCATCCGGTGGTTCTGAATCTTTTAGCACTTGATCTTGATTCGCAGCGCGAGTTCATCGGACTGATTGAAAACTTTTTTATGTCAGAAAATATCTCATTCAAGTTTCCTTACGGCGTTTACTTGGTTTCGGTTCATGAACCGTCGATTTCGCTGATGCCTATTGCGCCGTCGTGGGAGAAGCTGCCGAAGTTTTTCCAGCAAAAAGAAGGAAGAATGAACGTGAAAGAAAGTCACCTCGCGGGTAGAAATAAATTACAGCAGCAGGAAGTTGCCAATGCAGACTCCGCTATGCAACAGAGTGAACTGCGCTCCTACGCTCTATTCCACCGTCGGATATTTGAACTCCAAAAAGAACGTGATTTCTGTCTCGATCTCTTGAAGAAATTACAAAGGGCACAGAATGGATAAGAAAAAAACCAAAGGTGTTCCCGAGGACTTGAAAGGATTTGAGGAGTTCATTGAGGGTCAGTCCACGGAAACAAACTTTCTTCCTCGGGGCCTTGGCGGAGGGATGAAAAAAGAAGTTTCGTTTGAGCACTTCACATTCCTCATCAATGACAGTGAGAGACTTCAGAATCTCAAGCTTCTCCTCTCTTCGAAAATTCCATTTTCACGAAAATACGAGCAAGGTAAAAAGATAGTGGAAGAGGGTACGAATGAGGTCCGTCATTTACGCTCTGAACTCTTTGATGTTCAGAACGAAAAAGATTCTCCCTATCGAAAATCGCTTCGGGAAATTTTCAATACATTCTTCGGCGCTTAAGTTTAATTTCGAGTGAGATTAAGAAGGATTGGACCGCCGATGTGCTGGAACTCTTCTTCCGCCATGTTATCGATTTCGTAGCTATTGAGCTGCTCAACCATAATTTGGTAAAGGTACTTATCGAAACGAGGTATGGAATTTAAGCCAAATTTTGACATGAATTCAGTAATTCTCGTGCGAAGGATCGGATCCTCTTCCCCCTTGATCAGGTATTCCTCACCATTTTTATGAAAGAAAGTATGATAGAAGGACTTAAGTTCCGCGAGAGTGACTCCCATCTTTCCACGAGCGTTTTCTTCGTAGTGTCCCCCGACGTGATTGATGAGACTTGAAATCATGATCGCCTCAAAATCAATGTTATCGACTTCGTAATTCAGATAGAACTGATCGTTAAGGACTCCGTCTGACTTAAGAAGATCAAAAGTCTTAAAGAAGGTTTCGATAAACGGCAGTGAGGTCGTGAAAGTCTCAGTGGCCTCAGACCATAAACGGTAGGCCTCGAGGTCCCGAATTTCTAATGGTTTTGAGCTTCCATCGAATTTATATCTGGTCTGCTCATCAAAAGAATTCTCTACGAAAGAATTCCAGTACATGCCGAGGAAATACGAGAAGTCATCGCGATCGAAGTGAGTCGATGAAAGTGCTTTTTTCATCAGACGCTTTTGGATTTGAATCAGACTGTGGCCAATCTTGTGGAGGTCAGAGAAATCAAAAACAGAGAAGATATCTTTCTTGGTTTTTTCGCGCGCGTATTCAAAACCGAGTTCTAAGCGCTGGCGAGTCTCAGATCCCACCTTAGTCATGGTGAGAGATCCGTTTTTGAGCGCATTTTCGACCGTCATGCGAGCATTCACGAGGCGAATGAAATTGAACTGGAGGAAGTGTGAACGCTTCTCGTCCGTCAGTCCTTTGAGCGCGTCGCGAATTGAATCCATCCCCGATTGATACGGAGTGAGCATGGAAGAATGAAGTCCCTGGTTGTGAGAGATCGGATCAATGTTTCCCGTGCGACCTTCTTTTTTCGCAATGAAGTCATCGAGCTGACTAATCTGAGAAAAGTAAGCATCAAAATTCAGAGCTTCGAAGTAATCAACGAATCCGTAATCACGTAGACGCTCGAGTTTTTCTTGGTAAACGGCTTCTTCCATAATCTGGTAAGAATCCACAACCATCTTAAACAGAAAGGCGTAAGCGTACTCAACCCCCATTTCTGAATAGAGCCTTTTGATCATTTCCTTCAGCTCCCCAACGAGTGAGAAGTCTTCGGGGTACTCCACGATGAGCTGCATATCTTCGGTCAGGAAATAATTATTTCCGTCAGGATACATCGGATCATCAACGTCGAAAGTAGCGACGGTGAATTGATTCTTTAATGTGAGGAGAAAGTCTTCACTCTTTGCGTACTCGAGAACGATTTCATCATCCTTACAACGAGAATAAATCTCAAGCCAATGAATCGCTTCCGCTGGGTCGAGAGAATCTTTATTCCACAGATCAATGTCCCGCAGTGCCTGACGCTGGTCCGCTGAAAGCTTCGGAAGGATTGCGGCGACTTGATCAGAAGACGTATTCTGAAGAGAAACGTAGAGGGGCTGGATCGGAATCATAGAAAGATCTTCGCCGCGATCAACTAATTTCTCAATATCCTCAAATTTTTTGTAGGCCTCGCATTCATAGAGAAGCTGGCTTAGAAGATCTGTCTTGATGGGGGTGTCTGTCATAATGGGCGGAGTTTACATCTTCCAGCGTCAGTTTGACTAGAAAAGATGCTACGCGAGAAGCGCGTGGAATGGTAACATTTCTTATGTCTAAAAATCCTATTCTCACCATGGTATCGGTACCCACTCTATCTGAGCTAAAGGCTAGTTTTCCAGCGCTTAAAGCAATCTTTTTTGACATGGATGGGACACTGCTCGATACAGAAAAATACCACACCCAGGCGTTTCTTAAAATAGGCCGGGACTATGGGATTGTTCCTCCTCACTCAGCGGAAGTGATTCATGGACTTCTCGTGGGGCGTGCTGATCACCTGGTCTTTGATGTTGTCAAAAATTGGCCAGGTTTTCCCACAGAATGGAGTACGAAAAACTTTGTGGATGAAAAAAATAAAAACTTACTCACCCTTTTAAGCAATGTTCCTCGCGCTGAGTTTTTGCCGGTGAGTATTCTAAGTCTTTTAAATGAAGCTCAAACAAGTGGTCTCATCTTGGCCCTCGTCACTTCATCCGAGAGAATAGTGACGGAAGAACTTCTGCGCATGGCCCAGGTGCGAGATTATTTTTCGCAAGTCATCACTCGCGATGATTGCCCGAAGCACAAACCCGATCCCTGGCCATATCTTCATGCTTTAACCATAACGAGTCATGAAAAAGAAGATGTTTTAATTTTTGAAGATTCGGACGTCGGAGTCGCTGCTGCACTGGGATCGGGTGCCCATGTGATCAAAGCTGATTGGCATCCTAGGGCTTAATCACAACTATTTG
>CANETG010000143.1 GCA_947440875.1 Bacteriovoracaceae bacterium | reverse complement strand
GTGACCATCTGGCCCAGCTCAGAAAAAGCTCTCGCCTCTCCCCTAGTCATCGGAAGCATTTCAGCGATGTCCGCTCCCGCGATAAAGGCTTTCTCGCCTTCGCCCGTGAGGATAAGACCTTTGAGAGAACTTCTTTGAAGTTCCTTCAGACAGTCTTTTAATTCCCGGTGAACTTGAATATTAAGCGCGTTGAGTTTTGCCGGACGGTTGATCGTGAGAATTCCCACTTCACCGGTCGCATCGAGGACAATCGTTTCAAATTTATTTGTCATATGTATGAAATCCTTTTCCGTTTTTTCTGCCGAATCGACCAGCTGCCACGTATTGTTTCAGAAGCGGACATGGTCTGTATTTCGTATCACCTAAACCCTCATGAAGAACATTCATTATAGCTAGACAAGTATCAAGACCGATAAAGTCCGCCAGCTCCAAGGGACCCATCGGTTGATTGGTCCCGAGCTTCATCGCCGTATCAATGTCTTTGACTTCGGCCACACCTTCGTAAAGAGCGTACACGGCTTCGTTAATCATGGGCATGAGAATGCGGTTCACCGCAAAACCCGGAAAGTCTTTGGCGCGAACAAAAGTTTTGCCCATTTTTTCCGCGACGGCCGCCACCGTATTAAAAGTTTCATCCGTTGTTTCAAGTCCACGAATCCCTTCCACGAGTTTCATGACTGGCACTGGGTTCATGAAGTGCATGCCGGATACGAGCGATGGACGTTTCGTGACGGCCGCAATTTCAGTAATCGAAATAGAGGAGGTATTACTCGCAAGGAGTGCGTCAGGTTTCACCACTTCATCAAGTTTCCGGAAAATTTCAAATTTCAGCATTTTATTTTCTGTGGCGGCTTCAATCACGAGATCACAATTTTTGAGATCACTCATATCGAGAGTCGCCCGAATTCGACCGAAGGAAGATTTTGCGTCTTCGGCATTCCATTTCGCTTTTTCGACCCCTTTATCTAACTGCGTCTTAATAAAGTTGTGACCAAAATCTAGTGAATTTTTGAACGCATCAAAAAGAACAACTTGATAACCAGTCTGTGCGGCGACCTGGGCGATTCCGCGGCCCATCTGTCCAGCTCCAACAATTCCGATGACTTGAATATTTCGCATAAGAAGGAATCCTCCGCCAAAATAAGAGAGAAAAAAAGTTTGAAATAAGAATATGTCGCCCTTATTCGAGGGTCAACGAGATTCACTATTGCCACAAGGTCCAGGATTGTTTATAACATCGCAATATTTTTGAATAAATATGCAATCAGGAGAATATTAAGTGGCCAATCACAAGTCGTCGGAAAAAAGAGCTAAACAAGAAAAAACTCGTCGTATGGCGAACAAAGTAAAAACTGCACGCGCAAGAACGACTGTGAAGTCTCTGCGCGAAGCTGTCGCAAAGGGTGATGCATCAACTGCAAAAACTCTCCTCGTGAAAGCTCAGTCGCTCCTGGCTAAACTCGCTAAATCACCAGCGATGAAAAAGCAGACAGCTTCTCGTAAGACCTCGCGCCTCACTAAGCTCGTTGCTGGACTCAAATAATTTATTGCCATTAACTCTGGCATTTTTAAGAATAGAACCCAAAGTACTCATACTACTTTGGGTTTTCTTTTTTAAGGGGTCTTT
Source organism: Bacteriovoracaceae bacterium (assembly GCA_947440875.1). GTDB lineage: Bacteria > Bdellovibrionota > Bacteriovoracia > Bacteriovoracales > Bacteriovoracaceae > Peredibacter. Next base: position 5,078 of record CANETG010000143.1, on the reverse strand, counting down.
ATGAAGTTCTCAACAGTCACTATTCTTTTATTCACCCTCATTCTCACTTCCTGCGGACTCCAGTCAATTCCGCAGTCCAATAATAATGTGGAAGCTCAATGGGCCGAAGTCATGAACCAGTATAAGCGCCGGGCAGACCTCATTCCGAATCTCGTGAATGTCGTCAAGGGTTATGCCTCTCACGAAAAAGAAACGCTTGAAGGTGTGATCAGTGCGCGCGCCAAGGCCACGGCGATGACAGTCGATGCGAAAAATCTGAATCCTGAAACGATGAAGAAATTCCAAGAAGCGCAATCAGGTCTTTCTCAAGCACTCGGGCGCTTGATGGTTGTGTCGGAAAGATATCCGGATCTCAAAGCGAACCAAAACTTTTTGGGTCTTCAGTCCCAACTTGAAGGAACGGAAAATAGAATCACCATCGCTCGTCGCCGCTACATCGAATCGGTTCTGGAATTTAATAACCTCGTGACAGTCTTCCCAACGAGCTTAACCAATTCTTTGGTTCACAAATTTGATAAGAAGCCTCAGTTCACGGCGACAGAGGCAGAACAGGCCACTCCGCAAGTTCAGTTCTAAATGCGCTTTTTCTTCGTCTTATTTTTTCTCATCAGCTTAAACGTCAGAGGGCAGGAAATTAGTATTCCTGCTCTGACTTCACCCGTGATGGATCTTGCCAATATTCTCTCTCCCCAAGAGCGCGAAGATCTCTCGAAATTCGCCTACGAAATCAATACCAATAAGGGTCCCCAGATAACGATCCTCACGGTGCCTGATCTTCAGGGTTATGCCATCGAAGATTATTCAATCCGCGTCGCTGAGAAGTGGCAGCTCGGAACAAAAAAGGCCGGGAACGGAATTCTCGTTCTGATCGCGACCTCTGATAAACAAATGCGCATCGAAGTCGGAGAAGGCATCGAAGGTGAACTGACCGATTACGATACGACTCAGTACACGAGAAAAGTTTTTCCCGAATATTTTCGTCGTGGTGAATTCCACGGTGGTCTTCGTTTGTTTATGGATGACGTCGCTAGACGCTTCAACATCAAAAGCTCCGAAGAAAGCGGACTCGTAAGACGTGTCGCACCCGCCAGACAAGGAACTCCTTTCGGTGCGGCCCTTCCTTTTTTCCTTGGTGTTCTCGTTGTGAGCTATCTCGTCGCTCGAAATAAACCCGTTCTCCGAGGAGCACTCAGTGGAATCGGGATGGGTGGCGTGGGCTGGCTCATGGTTCCGGGACTCGGGACTGCTTTAATCTTTCTCATTGTTGTGGGCTTTCTCATTGGTATCGTCGGCATCGGAAATCTTCTCATGGCGATGCTCATGAGCGGAGGCGGCGGTCATCGTGGTGGAAGTGGTTTCGGTGGAGGCGGCGGCGGTGGTTGGAGCGGCGGTGGCGGAGGATTCTCCGGCGGCGGCTCATCAGGGAGCTGGTAATGAAAGTCATCATGTTACAAGAGGACGTCAAAGTAGTTGAAGCTCGTCTTCGCCAGTTCGAAGAAAATACGGGGTGTGAGCTTCTCCTGGTTGTGGCAGAAAGTTCAGATGATTATCCCGCAGCACCCTTTCGCTTTGGTTTAGTGGCTTCCTTTTTATTTAATCTCGTGTTCAGTCACTACATCGAATTTCAACACGCGGAACTTTGGCCAATCTCGTTTCTCGTCACGTTTCTTATTTTCACCTGGATGGGAAAATTTCCAGCGCTGAAGAAATTCGCTCTTTCGGAATGGGAAGTGGCCCGGGAATCCAAAGAAAAAGCGGTTGAGCTTTTTCACACACAAGGAACTTCTGAGGTCTCCCATCAAGTCACGGCGATGATCATGGTCTCGGTCTTCGAAAGACAAATTCACGTTCTCGTGGATAAAACGCTGAAGGAACAAATCTCTCAGCCGGAACTTGATGATCTCATTGTTATCATGCAAAAACACTTCCGCGCCGGGAACATGGCGCTGGGGTTTACCGAAAGCATTCAAAGTTTGGAAGAGAAAATACTAAAAGATTTTGGTGGAAAAGTTGGGGACAAACATCCCGGCGAATTAAAAGACACCATCCTCTTTCTCTAAGGATTTATGATCAATCGCTACGACGTGAAAGACATCTCGGATCTCTGGACGGATGAGAGCCGCTTTCGGTATTACCTGAAAGTGGAACTCGCGCACCTTCGGACTCTTGAAGAATCGGGAATGGTTCCCACGGGGACTGCCGAAAAGATGGCCCATGCGAAGATTAATCCCGAAAGAATATCCGAGATCGAGAAAATTACTAATCACGACGTCATCGCTTTTTGTACGAGTGTCACCGAACAATACGCTCCCGAAGATGGACGTTTTTTTCACTTCGGGATTACGTCTTCGGACGTGATTGATACGGCCCATTCCCTCATCATGAAAGATTCGATGGCCGTGGTCATGAAAGATCTCGCCGCTCTGGAAGGAGCTCTCAAAACGAAGACCAATGAAACGAGTGATCTTCTCTGCATCGGAAGAAGTCACGGGATCTCTGCCGAGGCAATGATCTTCGGGCAAAAGTTTTTATCGTTTCAGGCAGAACTCAAAAGAAGAATGACCGATTGGGGACATGTGACGAGTGAACTCACGGGTCAACTTTCTGGTGCGGTTGGAAATTATACTGTTGTCACACCCGAACAAGAAACATCTACACTTTCGAAACTTGGGCTTAAAACGGAACCGGTCTCCACTCAAGTCATTCCTCGCGACCGGTACGCGGTCACGATTCAAGTCGGCGCCCTCATCGGATCACTCCTCGAAAGAATGGCCACTGAGTTTCGCCTGCTTCAGCATTCTGACGTGGATGAAGTGCGTGAAGGATTCTCCAAAGGTCAGAAAGGCTCCTCCACGATGCCGCATAAAAAAAATCCGATCTCTTCAGAGAATATTGCCGGCATGGCACGCATGATCCGCTCGCACGTGGTTCCCGCTCTTGAGAACTGTGCTCTTTGGCACGAGAGAGATATTTCTCACTCTTCAGTTGAACGCATGCTCCTCCCCGATCACTTCGGGCTCCTTTCGTATTCTCTTCGCAGGATGAAAAATGTCGTCGAGAATCTAGTCATCGACCGCGAGAAGATTGAGGCCAAGGTTTCTCAGAACGAAAAAATTTATTCGAGTTATGTTCTTCATCATCTAATTCTCATGAATCCGGAGAAAAAACGGGAAGAGCTTTATGAGATCGTTCAGAAAGCGTTCTTTGATTCAAGAAACAAGGATGAGCTGAAGAAAAATCTCTCGGCGTTGACTGTGAAGCACGATGCTTCGAAGTGGATTGATTTTGAGAACCTAAGAAAACATTATCATTCTGAGTTTAAGAAGATTCAGGCGCGGGTGTAAAACTCGCGAATCAGTTCTGATTCCGTAACGGATAATTCATCAGGAAATATTCACCCTCTCCATTCCGGCACTGAACCAGAACCTAATGCACTCGGGGGCCCTTATTTATTTGAGAATGATTCAAATGTCCCGGAGCCAAGATGGTACCGAGTGATTTTCCCGTTCGAGAAGAATAGGTAGGCACCATCTTCTCTTACTTCCACTCTGCCTGGACCACCGACATATTCTTCAGCGAATTGCCCGCGCGTTCCATCAAAGATCATAAAATAATTCCCCAGAGAAGCCGCAAGAATTTTTGAGCGACCAGAGACGATGGTATCTGTGCTTCTGCGGCTAACGATATATTTCTCGGAAACAACTCCGTCGTGATAAGTCACCATGGAGTTTCCCAAGAGAGCTCCAGCGACTTCGCGACCGGCGACGAGAATTTGGTAATTCATATTGTGAATGTACTCTTCAGTGATAGTCGCGCCATCGGTAAAAATGAGAAACGGTTTTTTGGAAATAACACCAATTGAGCTTGAGAGTTCAAGTGTTGGAGGGGTCGATCCAGGAAGATACTTTTCAATGATAGGGCCACCTGCTTTAGCGACAATGAGATGAGGTCCCATGACCGCTACGGCGAGTCTTCCGCGAAGCTGAGAGATGTGGGATCCATTTCCACGAACATATTTTTCTTGAAATTGACCCTGAAAGTAAGTCAGAAATTTTGTCGCTGTGATAGCGATACCAAAGTCACGTCCACATTCAATCTTGTTGGCAAAACCACCGACGTAAAACTCAAACCTCTGCGCTCCATCAAAAACTTTAAAATAACCATTATGAAAAGAGCAAACGAGGCGCTGGTTAGGATCAGTCTGACCGAACGCCATCGAGCTTAAAAGAAGGAGGAAAGTTATAAGAGTTTTCATAGAAGGTCCTTTGGTGACACTTCCAAATTATCAAGAATGATCTCTTAGGTCAAAACCGGAGGCCGGTCTTCTGTGTGACTTGACCTAGCGTCATGAACTTCTCTCCAGCAAGGGTGAGTTCTTTTTCCAGGAGAGCGGGATCTTTACAAGCAATCACAAGTCCGATTCCCATGTTAAAGGTTTCGTAAGATTTCGCCTTATCCATGCCAGAGCGTTTTACTATCTCATTCATTGCCGCTGGTCTGAATTCATCGGTGGGAAGATGGGTGATCTCATAACCCAGGTCTTCGTTCATCCGCGGGATATTGTGAAAGCCGCCGCCAGTAATGTGCGCGATGCCGCTAATATTGTCTGGCCGAGACTTAAGTAAGCTCATCACGAGATTCACGTAGAGTTTGGTAGGAATCAAAAGTTCTTTCATAAGATCTATCTCATGCTCTTTCACGAGTTTTCTCACGAGAGAGAAACCGTTAGAGTGAAAACCACTTGAAGCAATTCCGATGAGCGTATCTCCTGGAGAAACTTTGTCCGGAGAGAGCCATTTTTCCTTCGACACTTCACCCACGCAAAATCCTGCGAGGTCGTAAACTCCGGTGGCATAGACTCCGGGCATTTCCGCGGTCTCTCCCCCAATAAGAGCGCACTTCACTTCTTTACATGCTTTCGCGATGCCTTCCACGAGCTGAGTATGAACGTCGAGATCAAGTTTTCCGCTGGCGAGATAATCGAGAAAAAATAAAGGCCGCGCTCCCGTGCAAATAATATCGTTCACACACATCGCCACGAGGTCTTGTCCGATGGTGGCATGAATCCCGAGTTCCTG
>CANETG010000142.1 GCA_947440875.1 Bacteriovoracaceae bacterium | reverse complement strand
GGCATTGCCATCTTCTGGCACATGCTATGAATTGCCGGAACGTCTCGGTCTTGAATGTGACGCCGGTCTTCCCGCAAATGGATGGTGATTTGGTCAGCTCCCGTCGCCAAAGCAACATCGGCGGCGCGAACAACATCAGGATAAAATTCTCCTCGCTGTTGGCGAAGAGTGGCGACGTGATCAATGTTCACACCAAGACGAGCGTATTTCATATTACCCCAGGGCCTTCGTGAGCACTCCGGCCAGTTCTGCGCAGAGTGCGCTGACAAGCTTTAAATCTCTCCCCTCAACCATCACGCGCGCAAGTGGCTCTGTGCCGGAATAACGAAGAAGAGTTCTTCCTTCAGATCCGAGTTTTTGATTAGCGGCTTCAATCGCTTTTCGAATTTCAGGGACTTCATCAAAAGGAACGCGCTTTGAGACGAGAACGTTTTCCATTTTTTGGGGAAAAAGCTCGATTTCATTGGTGAGTTCAGAAAGATCGCGGTCGTAAAACTTAATACTCTCAATCACCTTAAGTGCCGCTAATATTCCATCGCCGGTCGTCGAGTATTTTTTGAACACCAGATGCCCCGAGGGTTCACCACCGAAGAGAGCACCGGTCTGTCTCATGTGTTCGACGATGTACCGATCTCCGACCTGGGTGCGAGAAAACTTAAGACCCAATTTGTTTAAGTAAGACTCCACTCCAAAATTACTCATGACCGTTCCCACCACTTCTTTGGAGTGTCCGATTTCTTGGTTATCTAAAAGAAATTTGCCACATAGACCAAAGAGCTTATCGCCGTGAATGACTTCTCCATTTCTATCGACGATCGTGAGCCGGTCGCCATCTCCATCGAGACAAACACCAAGATCAGCACGAAATTTTTTCACCTGCTGAGCACAGAGTTGGGGATGAAGTGCCCCACATCCTTGGTTAATGTTGACGCCATTGGGAGAGCTTCCGATCGAAATGACTTCTGCACCTAATTCTTCGAAGACCATGGGTGCGAGTTTATAGCCAGCGCCGTGAGCGCCGTCGACGACAATGCGCAAACCTTCTAGTGAGTACTGGTCCGAAAGTGCCGCTTTGGTATGAACAATGTAGCGGCCAATGACTTCATCAAGACGTCTGGCGTTCCCAAGTTCTTCGCCAGTTTTCCCAGCAATGAGACTCGGATCAAGAACCATCTTCTCGAGCTCGAGTTCAATTTCATCGGGGAGTTTATGTCCCGTCCGATCAAAAATTTTAATCCCATTGTCTTCAAAAGAATTATGAGATGCCGAAATCATCACACCTGCGTCTGCGCGCATGCTTTGGGTGACGAAGGCGACACCTGGAGTCGGGAGTGGCCCGGTCAGAATCGCGCGCCCACCTTGAGAACACACGCCCGCAGAAAACGCCTGCTCAAGCATGTAACAAGAAAGCCTGGTATCTTTCCCGATGATGATCAAAGGTTTTCGAGAAAAATTTTTCTGAAAATAGCTGGTCACTGCGCGACCAAGAACGAACGCAATTTCACCGGTCATCGGATAAGTGTTTGCCTTACCGCGAATACCATCTGTTCCGAAGAGTTCTCGCACTGACATAGATCTCACTTTTGTGAATGAAAATAACTCTTTAAATATACCAGTTTATTGAATATTCACAATGATGGTTTTAGGAGTGATCTCGAGGAGGTGAATGCTCGGCGGAAGAATTACACGCAGTGGAACTTCCGTTTTCCCTTTCGCGTCGGCAGGAATATCCGCCCAAACTTGAACAGTGGACGAGATATTTGATCGGTTTTTCATCACCTTTTCAGGGACAAGGAGTTTGACACTCGCCCGCTTCACCTGGGACGTAATCACTTTGGAGTTTGTCAGAATTTTTATCGGGAGATTTTTTAGCTCAAAATTAGCACTCGCCGCTTTCAGTTGGTACATGAGTTTAATATCCTGGCCGGTCGTAAGTGTTAATCGATCATCGGGGATGGAGAGCTCCACCGAGATCTCCTCTGAACCAATTAAACTTTCTAGCTCAATAGGTCTTGTCGAGAGGTGGGTGAGTTTAGCGACCAGAGATCTTGGCCCATAAACCTCTATCTCCTCTGGACTAAGGATCACATTCGTCAGTGCTACTTTGTCCGGAAGACTTCCGATGAACTGTGGTTTAACGGGAATGATACGGCTCGCCTTTCGCTCAAGGCGGATGGCAATTTTTCGCGGAAGAACACGCTCGACGACCATCCCAAAAGGAAGATTGAGCTGCGTCGGATTGATGTCGACGGAAAAATTCAACTGCCGTTTCACTGAGCCACGAGACGCTCGGTTAAGATCGATCACAAGTCTGTCCTCTCTTTCGGCAACGGTTCTCACGAAGGCCCTTGGACCTTCGATCATAAACGTCACTTCCGTTGCGGGACGCTCAGAAAACATCATGTCGCTCGGAAGGATGTATTCAAGAGTGACGGTTTTTTCAAATTTTACTTTTTCTGAGTTCAGGACATAGATCCAAAGGAAAAGTGAAAGGAAGGCCGAGATGAATTTCAGTGAATGTTTTTTCACCGCTCCTTTCAGTCTCATGTGGCACCTTTAGCGGTCAATTCTCCGGCACTTATTTTGTCAATTTCAAGAAGGAACTTGCGCAGATACTTACGCAGTTGTTCTTCGTTTTCCATGTAATGGAAAACACCGTTATAACAAATATTAATGCGACCCGTTTCTTCGGAAACGGCGACGACGACGGCATCTGAGACTTCGGTAATTCCGAGCGCGGCACGGTGCCGAGTTCCGTAGTGGCGGTCAATTTCAACGTTTTTAGAAAGGGGCAGAAAGCACCCTGCCGCTTGAATGACACCGTTGTAAATAATGATCGCACCATCATGGAGGGGGGATTTGGTTTGAAAAATAGAATAGATAATATCAGAGTGAATCTTTGAATCGAGTCTGGTTCCGGAGGAAGAATAGTTTAGGAGACCGTGATTTTTTTCAAAGACAATCAGAGCACCAGTTCTCTCTCGGGAAAGTGCTGAGCAGGCAGCAACGACTTCTTCGATGTGCTGATCAAAATTATCTCTCCCGCCACGGCCTACAATTTTTGTGGATGAGATTGAAACGAGTGCTGAGCGAATCTGGTCCTGGAAAAGGACGATGAGAATAATGAAAAGATAATCGAAAAAATTTTGAAGAATCCAAGAGAGCGAATAGAGTTCATACAGCTGGCTGGTCCACCAAACGACGGCAAGTGCGACGATCCCGAAGAGCATTTGGTAAGCGCGAGTTCCCTGGACGATGAGAAGAAGACGATAAATGATAAGCCCGACCGCGACCAGGTCGAGTAAATCGATAAATCGGAAATTGGTGAGGAGAATCCCCAACTGTTGCATGCTACCTCTGTCTTATGATGATCAGATCGGATACCCATCCGGAAATATGAGGAGTAGATACAAAAAAAGGCCCCTTTCGGGGCCCTTTTATTTGGTCCCAAAAGGACCATCATTAAAACGTTAAGCAACTTTCTTTTCGACGACCGGTGTGATCGAAGCCACCTTCGGCTTCTTCATCTCCTCAAGGATCTCATCCGACATGAGCATCTTCTTGCGAAGTGCTTCACGAGAAATCCCCATACTGGTCGCAGCTTTGGATTTGTTTCCTCTATGGCGTTTGATCTCGGCAAGAATCATCTCACGCTCTACGAGGGCCACGCGGTCTTTGAGATGAATTTGATAATCATCTGCGAACGGAATATTTTCCAACAGACAGTTTGAAGCTTTAGTCATGTCAATGATGGGAGTGGTTTTCGACCCAAGATCAGAAATCACGTGAGATTTCGGATTGTAAAGAACAGCTTTCTGAACTGCCTTTTCAAGTTCGGCGACGTTCCCTGGCCAGGAGTAGGTATAAAGCTGGGCTTTCACCTCCTCGGTAAAATCTTTCAAAAGAAGACCTTGCTTGCGACATTCTTTTTTGATGTTGGCCTGCAACAGCTCGTCGATGTCAAGCGGACGCTTTCTCAGTGGATCAATGCTCACTTCCGAGGAGGTTACAAAGCTCAGGAGGTCTGGATTGAATGACCCTTCTTCTTCCACGAGGACTTTGAGATTTTTTGATGTCGTAAAGACGCAGCGTAGATCTAATGAAATCTGCGACCCTTCCACTCTTCTTTCTTTGAGAACTGAAAGAAGACGGATCTGCATTTTAAGCGGCATGAAGCTAATTTCATCGAAGACAATTGTCCCACCGATGCATTCTTCGAGTTTCGATTTCTGTCCGGTCCCGCCGAAAATTTCCATTGCGAGACTTTCTTCATCGACACCTTTACAGTTAATGATAATGAAGGGAGCCAGACCACGTTTACCTTCATTGTGCACGATGCGGGCAAAGAGTTTCTTCCCGACACCAGGTTCACCACTGACGAGGACTGCTGAATCGATGTCTTTCAGGCGAACAATTGATTTTCTCAGTTCAGAAGTCTGGGGTGAACGACCGATCCAAGCGTACTGGCGATCATACGGAGTCGAGAATCTACGGATGAGGGATTTTTCAGAGAGTGGATTGTAATGGTGAAAGACTGAAGAAAGAATCAGGGCCAGCACCTTCATCGTCTTTTCGTCTTCGGCCGTGAAGCGGTCTTCGTTCCGTTTATTAAGTACTTCGATCACACCGATGATTTTATCTTCACGGTTTGAAATCGGACTACAAATAATAGAACGAGTTTCAAATCCGGTGACCTTATCCATGTCCTCTGAGAATCGGACATTATCATTTTCCGTGTCAATGTTAAGTGACACACCAGTCGTGAACACTGATCCCGCGATGCCTTTGCGGTAATCGAATTTTAAGAGCTCTTTATCAATTCCGAGAGCAGCGACAGCTTCGAGTTCGTTTGTCTCCGTATTGATAAGAAAAATCGAAGCGCGTTGAGCATTGAGAATGCGAACGATTTCTTCCAGCATACTTTCAACGAACTTTTCTTTATTCCCGAACTGGGTGATGTCTTTAAAGAGTGAAAGAAGGAGCGAGAACATCTCGAAGCCTTCTTTTTCTGAGGAATAATGCTGAGTCAGTGCGAGTTGCACCAGACTGTCTTTAAGTCGCTCCGGTGGGAGCGACTGAATGTACTGCTCGATAAATCTTTTCATGTTGCCGTGATCTTCGGCGTCCATTTCGGCACCGTAGTTCATCGCGGCTTCGTCACCGGAAGTTGTGTCTTTGAAGACACGAACAATAGAAGCACCGAAATCAAAACGAAGTCGTTTGAATTGGAGTGAGCAGCGAAGGGTCGTTCCTACCGCGAGTGGGAAGGTCGTATTAAAACCGAACCCAGTCATACTCACGTCGCAAAGTTTAGTTTTTTCGACGAAGGAAAATTTACCAAACTCGTTATCGTACTCGACGAGGAACATGACATCATCGCGGCTCTCAACTGGTACGCGAAATGATTGGTAGTATTTAAATTCGGAGAAGCTAGTCAACATGTGAGACTCCTTAAAGGTGCACGATTCTAGAGTCTTATCGGAAACAAGCTTGGAAACTTTAACTAATCTGGCAACAAAACGTGGCAGACCTTTCGATAGCTTACACTTTTAATAAGGAGAGGATCTTGCGGACGATGTTCTGCCCGGTCACTTTTTCAAGTTGCTCGATCCCTGGGACGGGATTGATTTCGAGAATGATATGATCCCCTGTCAGGGTTTCAAAAAAGTCGATCGCCCCGTATTGAGCACCGGTGATCATTCTGACCTCTTCTCCAAGCTCGGATAAACTTTGAGGAATCGGAACAAGCCTCGCCTCACCCCCTTGAGTGAAGTTGGCAGCGATTCCACCTGATCTCTCAAGAAGAATCTCTTCGTTTCCACAAAAAAAGAGACGAAACTCTTTCACGTTTTCTAGGTAGGGCTGAATAATCCATGACCGATCAATAGTCTGTGTCTCCCATTCTAAAAAGCTTCGGGCCTCCATCACTCTAATTCCCCAGCCGCCCTGGCCACGAACGGGTTTAATGAGAATTTTTTCGGGTAGGAAATCAGATCTTCCCTCAAGCGTTTTCCACGGAATCACATGAAAGCCCTTTTTTTCCAAGAAGCGGAATTGAACCGTTTTATCCCGCAGAAGCTCATGAGTAGAAACCGGATTGATGATTAATTCTTGAGAAGCTCTTAGTGAGTCGAGATCTCGGTCATCGCCGTAAACTCCCGTCGTGCGAACGAGATAGCAAGCGGCAGCGGGAAGAAGACTCTCTTCCCAGGGGTTCCAATAACTCAATTCTCCGACCTCTTCAGTCAGCCTTTTCATAAAGTAGGTTTTCCGATTACGAGTCACCACACATAGTTTATTCATAGAGACGGCCTCATCATTTCTCCCTAAAATATACGACATGCTGAAGTTTAAATCTGCTCTCCTTTTTGGACTTGTCACTATTTCTGCATGCGCGCAGAAGACTGCGGCTAAAAGTGTGGTTAAGCCGAGTATGGCCGCCCAAGAAGAGCAGCTCACTCCTCCAGTTGTCGCAGAGGTCCTCACCACTACTTCCGCTCAACTCACGGAACCAGTGAAAAAGTTTTGTGACGTACTCAGAGGAAAATTTAGCGAGTATAAATGGGGGGATCCGCAATGTGATCAGTACCAATGGAACAACGTCAGAAATTCTGATGTGGGAACTCCCCTCATCTGGACTGTTTTCGGTGATGAGAAATCAGAAAGCGCCAAGGCCAATACAACTATCGTCCTGTGCGGAGTTCACGGTGATGAGATCACACCCGTGAAATTTTGCTGGGATCTCATCAAAGAACT
>CANETG010000141.1 GCA_947440875.1 Bacteriovoracaceae bacterium | reverse complement strand
TTGCTCAGAACATGCTCCCCGGGATCATGAACGTCTTCGATGCCACGGCCCAGTACCGCCTTTTCTATAAATCACTTGAAATGATCAACTGGGATTTCTCGCGTGATGAGGCGGCCTTTGAATACTCCGACGCCATCATTGAAATCTACGATACTCTCGAGATGCTCGAAGAGGACGCTGGTTCGGATGACTTTGAAACGATCCTCAATATCAGAAAGCTCCACGGACTCCGGGATGTGGTGGCTAAACTCTCGGGAACGTCAACCTCTACTCCGGCGCCGTCTTTGCCAACAGGTCCCCTTAAGATCACCGCCCTGGTTGAAGGAACCCTTTACGAACTCAGTGGTTCATCATCAGCAGAAATCTATACCAACTGTGTTAGCAGAATGATGAACCAAGCCGATGAGATGACATACGTTGCGAATGGCGGTCGCTTTGTCAGATATTATAACTCCTACAATTACTTGAATGGTCCTCAGATCTGTGCCATCCTGGAAGAAGCGGTCAGAACGACAAATTCTTCCGGCAGAGATTTACGCTACGACTTTGCAGGCTCAATTGAAACAACTCCGTTTCACTGGATCGGAACAAAACACGAAATCCTCAAGACCTGCAGTGGAATCAGCATCAATCAGGCATATGATATCGCGGTCTCAATCAATGGTGGTGCTCTCAGTTCTCAGCATAATAGTTCAAGCTTCTGGACAGGAAAGTCCAGCATCTGCGGTGCAATTCTAAGAGGCATTTAAAAAACCATAAAAGGCCCCCTTGGGGCCTTTTATGGTTTTTCACTTTTTCCCTGCTTCTTGCTTATAGTCTTCATCAAAGCACCAATGCTTCCAAGAAATCTTCCGCTCAACTCCCCCTTTTTGACCATCCGGAAGATTGAGCTGAGAGTAAGAGATGATCTCCATCTTTCTGAGAACTGAATCCTTTTTCCGAATTTTTCTCTCGTTCCAAAGGCGGCACAAAAACCCACCATAGTACCGAAGATAGTCTGTGCGGGCAGCGGCGTTGAGATAAAATTTTCGCCAATGTTCATTCGGCACATTCCGAGCGAAGTCCTGATCCTTCACCCGATAAACGTCCGAATCCCCGGTCAGGAGTTCCAGCGTAGATCCGTCATTTAAAATCCCAACGACTTCGATCCACATGTTATCCCGCTTCGGAAAGGGCGCAAACATATTCCACTCTTGATAGAGGTGAAGGTAGCGTGTGACATTTTCAAAGAAGGGCGAGGAGTAGCGGAGTTTTTTTATCGTCGTCAGATTCCAGTTGATGAGAGTCAGAAGAATAAAAATCCCAAAAATTTCTCGAAGTCCTGTGAGGGCGAGAAAAGATTTCTTGGGTTCTGTCCACTGGAGGCATTGACTGAATTTTCCCATGAACTCGCGGTGATGAGAAACCCAGTGATAGATTCGACTTCCGAGGGCCCTCACGGGAGAAAGCGAGAAAAGCGGGACTTTCCAAAACCAAAGAGGAGCATGTCTCAGAAGTTCAAGGAAGCCGTCGAAGTGAAAAAATCTTTGCCCCTTCCCATTGACGATGACCCAGGAGTGATTTTTTTCCATGTCTTTAAGGATTGACGGATCCGATTGTCCTTCCTGAATTTTCACCTCAGGCAAGAGCAGAAATTCTCTCAGGAGGTAGACAGATTTTTTACAAAAGCCGCACTCCCGGTCAAAGTAAATCGAGAGGGTTCCGAAACGTCTGCGTCGAAAAAGACTCAAGCCCTTGTCCCAAGCGGGACCCGGTATAAAAATGAACCACATGAAAAGACAAATCCAAGGGAACAGACCAATGTACATGGTGGCCGCAATCCCTGCGTGAAGACCGACAAATAAGACGACCACTAAGAGTCGGATCATCCACCAGAAACGACCGAAGAAAAAAGGAATGATAAGGAGAATCGGTCCCAGCCATTCGACGAAAATGGTATAGGCAGTGGTGACTTTTCCGGTCCACGGGATCTCTCGTAAAAAAAGTCCCAGGGGTGTCGCGAAGATATCCAGTCTGAGAGCGTAAGTGACGGCGGTGAAATCTTTTTTCCAGGTGGGATGATCTTTTAAAACGTAACTCACAAAATAAATAACAAAAAACTGAAAAGTCATAGCGATGACCCATGAAGAAAGATAACTTCCGGAAGGTTTTTCTTCTTTTCCTAAGGCCGAGTCAATGGACCACCACCGATTGGTGGGGAGAAAAATGGAAAGGAAGAGAATACTCCGAAGGACATCGTCTCCCCCATTGTTGACCATCCAGTTGCGATTGTGGACGGAAACCGTCATGAGGTACGCACCAAAAAACGCCCAGCGAGTTTTATAACCAAATAAAAGCATGAGCCCAAAAAGAAAATGAAGACCAAAAAGGATCAGCTGATAGCTCAGCGATCCATTGGCCAGGTGAAGAGAAAATGACCACGGCATAGACATCTCACCCACAAAAGTCGCGCGGGGAACGAGACCTAGATCGGTGTAAAAATTCGTCAAATCAGGGAGGCGGTAAACAACATCCGCCATGACGATCATCCCCATCAAGGCACGGTAGAGTGCCATTGAGCGGTAATCAAGTCCCATCGATAACTGAAAGAATCTGAGAAACTTCATCGAGGTTTTCCTAAAAGGTGAACAATACTTTTATTATAATGCAATTCATGACTTTTTCGGGAGATTCATCTAATCTTTCGGGACCGATATTGATCAATTTTATGCACCGCCACCGGAGTCTCAATGCTCTATAAATCTCGCGATGAAATCACCCAGGACTATGATGTCATCATCATCGGCTCAGGTTTAGCGGGCATGACCGCGGCCAATATTCTTGGTCGCAATTCTCATAAAGTCCTCCTCCTTGAGTCGCACAATAAACTGGGGGGGTTTGCGACGTGGTTTTTTCGGGATGACCGGAAACATGTTTTTGATGTCTCCCTTCACGGCTTTCCCGCCGGCATGATTAAGACGTGTCGGAAGTATTGGAGTCGGGATATTGCTGACTCGATCGTTCAGTTGAAGGATGTCCGCTTCGTGAATCCTCAGTTCTCCGTTCAAACCGATTTCACTAAAGAGCATTATTCAAAAGTCCTCTGTGACCACTTTAAAATTCCTGCTGAAACCGTCGAGGCTTTTTTCACTCATTTGGCGTCCATGAATTTCTACGATAACTCTTCCGAGACCAACCGCGATCTGTTTGGAAAATTCTTTCCCGAAAGAAATGATGTCGTGAGATTCCTGATGGAGCCGATCACCTATGCCAACGGATCGACCCTGGAAGATCCGGCGATCACCTATGGAATCGTATTTTCTAATTTTATGAGCAAGGGTGTTTTCACGTTCAAAGGCGGCACCGATTATCTGATTTCAAAAATGAGAGACGAGCTTCTGAAAAATAACGTCGACATAAAAATGCAAGCTCGGGTGGAGAAAATTCTGGTTGAAAATGGCGTCACGACCGGTGTGGTTTTAAACGGAAAAGAAATCAAAGCAAAGACCGTTCTTTCTAATGGAAATATCAAATCCACCGTCTTAAATCTGGTGGGAGAAGAGAATTTTTCTTCTGATTTCGTTCAGAAGGCCAAAGATATTCGGCTCAATTCTTCGAGCTGTCAGGTTTACATGGGGCTCAAAGAGGGCGTGCGAATTCCGCACATCGGAGATTTGATCTTCACCTCGTCTCATCCAGTGTATGAACCCGAAAGGCTCCTCGATCTTAAAGTCAGCTCACGGACGTTTTCGGTCTATTACCCCGAAGACACGCGGCCTCAAGTAGAAAATGGAAGAGTCGCCATCGTGTCGTCGACGAACTGCCGGTATGAGGACTGGAAAAATCTTTCTCCTGAAGAGTATCAAAAAGAAAAAGAGTTCATGATCGAAGAGACACTCAAGGGGCTCGAAAATTTTCTCCCCAGTATCCGAGATCAGATTGAAATCATCGAAGCCGCGACTCCCCTGACAGTTGAGCGCTACACTCTTCATCCGAAGGGTACGTCGTTTGGAACGAAGTTCGAAGGACTCGAAGTCTCGATGAATCTCCATAAAGAATTACCCGGACTTTTCCACGCCGGTTCCGTCGGGATCATCATGTCGGGATGGCTCGGGGCCGCCAATTACGGTGTCATCCAGGCAAATGCGATCGAATCTTATCTCCTAACAAAGGCAAGCCATGTTTGATTTTAAAGACCAATACGTCATCGTCACCGGCGGAACTCGCGGCATCGGCGCGGGAATTTCCACGGCGTTTTTGAATGCTGGGGCCACAGTCGTCGCCACTTATTCAGGTAACGATGTGGCGGCCAAAGCGTTCAAAGAAAAAATGGGGGAAAAGCTTCACCTCTTTAAATTTGACGTCGCCAATACGACAGAGGTCGAACGATTTTTCGCCAAGTACAATGAGATTTGTCCAGCACTCCATGTGCTCGTGAACAATGCCGGAATTCGTCGGGATAATATCATCGCCTCGATGGGTGAAGAAGAATGGGATTCGGTGATCAACACCAACCTTAAAGGCACCTACACGATGACAAAAAATGCCGTTCTTTCTATGATGAGAAACCGCTACGGAAGAATTGTGAACATGTCGAGTGTCGGCGGAAAACTCGGACTCCCCGGCCAGGCCAATTACGCGGCCTCGAAAGCAGGTCAGATCGCTCTTTCTCTTTCGGTCTCTAAAGAAGTCGCCAAAAGAAATATTACGATCAATAACGTCTGCCCCGGTTTCATTGAAACAGAACTCATCGCCGACCTTCCGGAAGAGCAGGCAAAAGAATACAAATCACAAGTCCCGATGAAGCGCTTCGGGAAAGTCGATGAGGTCGCCCATGCGGTGATGTTCTTTGCCTCAAAAGAGGCCAGCTACATCACGGGGGCAACGGTGGATGTGGCGGGAGGACTCAATGGATAAGATCATTCTGGATAACATTCCTCAACGGGAGCCCTTTCTTTTCATCGAAAAAGTTTTAGAGCGCTCAGAAGACTCCATCACGACGATCAAGAAACTCACCGGAGAAGAAGATTTTTTCCGCGGCCACTTTCCGGGGGCACCCGTCATGCCGGGAGTCCTCATGTGTGAGTGCGTGTTCCAAACGGGCGCCCTTCTCATGGCGCTTAGAGGCCAATCCGCTGCCGGAAATAAAAAAGCACTCGTCACGCGGATCCAGGGAGCAAAGTTTAAAAATATGGCCGTCCCCGGAGACGAGCTTCACATCACAGTTGATTTTGTCGAAATGCTCGCCAACGCAGCTTTCATGAAAGGGAAAATTACCGCCAGCGGTAAGACAATCATGTCGATTGAGTTTGCGGCGACCATCGTGGAAGACGTATGAGTTTTTTGAATCTCTCTGGAAAAACATTTTTTATCCAAGGAGTGGCCAATAAGAAAAGTGTGGCCTACGTCACAGCAAAAACGATCCTAGCTGAAGGGGCAATCTGTGTCTTTGCTGTCCAGAAAGATGAGCAAATGGCAGCAATTAAAATCTTGTTCCCTGACTCCCAAGTGATCGTTTGTGACGTTTCAAAAAAAGAAGATATCTCTCGGTTACCAGAACTCATCAAAACACCAATCCATGGCTATCTCCATTCTCTGGCGTTCGCTGATTTTTCGGAAGGCGTAAAACCCTTTCATGAAACCAAGCGTGAGCATTACCTCGAGGCCGCTCAGATTTCTGCGTTCTCTTTTACGGAGGTCACAAATGCTCTGGGAGATCTTCTCGTAGAAGGAGCCTCCATTGCGACGATCTCAATATCGAGCACGCGCGCGACGGCTTACGGATACCTTGGACCGATCAAGGCCATGCTTGAAGCTTCAGTTCCGTTTCTGGCAAAATCTCTTTCAGAGAAAAAAATTCGTGTCAATGCCATTGGTGCGGGCCCACTTAAGACTTCTGCCTCCGCGGGAATTCCTGACTACGTTGATAATTATCTCTACTCAGAAGAGCTCACGTTACGGAAAGAAAATCTTCATACCCAAGAGGTGGCCAACACCGCTGCTTTTCTTCTCTCAGACAGAAGCTCTGGGATCAACGCCACAACACTTATTGTCGATGCGGGAATGAGTGCTAATTATTTTGATCAAACGATCGTCAAAGGTTTCATCAGGAACCGGGAATGAAAGGGTATTAGACAAGATGGGCATCAAAACCGTTATCGAAAAATCGTCCAGAAAATTGTCCTTCTAGGGCCTTCATCTACATGAAAGCGATCTAAGTTGGCCATTCGAGGCTGTATCGAAAGTCTGGTGATCGGTGTCTGATCAGAGGGGCTCAGTCTAAATCTCTAGTCTTCGACTCAAAAATTGATCACATGAACTAAGACTTCAAAGCAGAACCCGGGAATTCCTGGGTTTTGCGTTTTAAGGCGAATGAAATCGATTCAACCGGCACATCAAAATCATTAGCAATCATTCAATATTTTGGAAGCCCCGGTAGGATAACCTTCTTTCTTTGAGTTGGACTCGACTCTCTAATTTTTAGACACGTGTCTAAAAAAAAATCATTCTGCTAAATCATTAATGAGTGGTCGCAATTCTTTTACCCTTATCTAGTATGTGGGAATTCAAGGTCCATATCTGCCTTTGCCGGGAGCGACTGTTACTTGTTACAGGAATTCGATGTGGCATAGAAAATGCAATAAATGATAAAAACAATAACCAAAGGTATCAATATGAAAATGTCTATCTTTCTTCTTAGCCTTATTTCGCTGTCGCAGTATGCATCTGCTCAAAACGAATGTTCAGTAAAAGTATTTTATAGTGCGCAAGAAACAGAACATGCTGTTCAGATATTTC
>CANETG010000140.1 GCA_947440875.1 Bacteriovoracaceae bacterium | reverse complement strand
TCACGAAATCTATTCCGATTGTGAGAGACTTTGAATTGTGGATCAAGGAACAAAGTCAAAAAGTGAATCCGGAATCGCTCGCTGGTAAAGCGTTAAGGTATACTACAAACGAGTGGGAATATTTGATGAACTGCTTTAACGATGGCGAATACAAGATTGATAATAACTGTATTGAGAGTCATATTCGCCCGTTCACGATTGGAAGAAAAAACTGGATATTCTCGGTGAAGCCAGAAGGTGCCACTGCCAGTGCTAACATCTACAGTTTAGTTGAGACGGCGAAAGGAAATGGTCTTGATCCCTTTGATTATCTGCAGATGGTTTTTACAAAATTACCGTTAGCAGAATCGGAGCAGGACTGGATACAGCGCAGGCAATGCTTTCTCATTCTTCAGCAAGGCAGACAGAAGGTTATGCAAAGTTGGATGTGAATGAAAAAGTGTAACCAAATTGCAACCAAAGTATAACCAAGAGCAAAATGTAGTGAATTTTTAGTCAGAATTATTAACGATTTAAGAGCGTAAGATATAAAAAAAGGGAGCCCCTGCTTGGCTCCCTTTTTTTCGGCATCTTGCCTTTGAGAGTGACATCCTGTCACATCTTACAATTATTATACCCGATCTTTTTTTCGGACAAAGAAAAATATAGGTAGGAAAGATTTTCCAAGCTTTATTGTTTAAAAATCAGCGAGCATCCTGTTCATAAATCTCTTCGTCTGACTTACAAAAGAGACATGCTTATGTTTAAATGATGGAAAACATAGTCATACCGGAGTGAAGCAGATGAGTATCCGACAAACGAGCTCAAGGAAAAATAAAAATCTCATCAAGACTTTTACCTTCTACATTCCAGCCCCACCTCATCGGAAAACTGGTTACCGGGAGCGCGAGTTCGATAAAATCATGCAAGGAATTCTTACATCCGGTTTCGAATTGATCAATTTACAGTGTCAGCCGGTGGGCGGCGAAGAAAACTCTGGGCTCTTTATTGTCGCGACGATCAAAGCAAAAGATAAAAAAGCTTGGGACCTCGATGCCGCTCTCGATATTCAGGAAAAATTTAAACTCGCCGAACGCCACTCTTCCCCCGACATCGTTCTCGATGAGGAAGAGGATGCTTAAGTTTACTCTCCTCCTTTTACTTTCATCGTGCTCGTTTTTCATTTCGAAAATTGACACTCCTCTTGTGAGCGAAGATCGCATCGAAAGAGACAAAGGAAAGGATACGTTTTGTTCGCTCGAGAAAAAACATAACATCCAACTCGTCGGCACGAATGAACCGTCTCAGAATACTTACCTTGATATCGCTCAGGGTCTCGGCAAACTTGATTTCTTTGACCACTTCGCTCTCTGGAGCCTTATGCAGTTGTCGATCCGTCCGGATCAATCCTCTGCCACTTCCCGTCTTCAAGTTCTTATTCAGCACGAGGGAAAAAGTTATTACTTTGATTTCTTCTCGGAAAATTCCGAAGATCAGTACCCATACCTCTACGGCATCGAGTGGATTCTCAAAAAGTTTGGTAAGAAAAAAGATCTTGAAACGTATTCAAAAATGCTCGAATCATCGCTCGGAAAAAAACTAAAGATCGGCAAAGATCTCGAAGGGTATCTTTCCGAGCACCAAGAAGCCATCAAGTCTGATCCCATTCTTCAATCCTACTATTTTCGTGGGAATGAAATCCTCAAAGAAAATGAAACCAACCCAGTCATCAGTTATACCGATGTCGTGAAGGCCTACAGAAAAGTGCAGAAGGCTCAGAAGATCGTGATTAACACTTATCTGACTCCTTTTATGACGAACAAAGGTCAGAACGGAAAATGTAATTACGATTTCAATCTCTACGATAATTCAATCTTTCTCATCGATAAGATTATTCCTGTCGCCAATCTTTATGGATTTTCTAAAGGCAAGAGTGCTTTTATGTCCTCGAGCTCGCAGAAAATCGAAAAGGTCTTACCCATCGGAGATTCCCCACTCTTTAAAGGCGAGTCGAAAGTCCGAAGCTCTGCAGTTTGCGTGATCGAAAACGCTGAGAACAGAATCTGGGCCTTTTCAAACCAGAGCCGCGATCCCGGTCAGCACCTTTTCCATTTAGTTCGTTACGGTCTTCCGAAAAGTCAGCATATCCCCGAGATCGATCGGCTCATTCGTCACTCCCGCCATCTCTTTCTCTCGGATCCGGTGAGGCTCATCATCGAATCAGGAAGAAGTCGTGGGGACCAGATTGAAAATCTACTGAAGCTCAATCTTCCCATCTACAACGCAGAAAAGCTCGGCAACATCTGGTCCTACGCTTCCATCGGTGGGAGCTCTGGCTTCATCATCGATGACCGAAATCCAGGGGCCTTTGTTTGCAGGTAACTGTTCGCGGACTTGCGTCTCAAAAAGATTTTCCCGTTGCTTACGAGGATTCAGATCTGAGGTCAGATCTTCTCCATTTTCTCCGGGGCAAAGGAGTCACGATTGCTTCTAGTTGTGAGGGAGAAGGAGTTTGCAAGAAGTGCGCGATTCAGAACGGGTGGCTCACTTGTGAGATGACACTTGAAGAGTTTCTCAAGTGCCGTCCCGACGGTGTGATCGAGATAAGTTATCTCTAGAGTTTTTTAAACTGACCGCGCCCAGAAATAAAAAATGCATCAACCATTGTCCGGGAGTTCATGATGTTGGAAACCGTGTATTGCAAAACAAGAGTCGCTCCGGCCACAGGGTTCGCTCTTGATCCTTGATTCTGAATCCCACCGAGTTTCATCGTTGCAGTGAAGTCAAAACCCCAAAGGACATTAAGGAAATCGGGTTGAATCTGAGCAGCGGTGATGTAAGCACCCTTTCCTTCGTACGACCCACTGTGGGAAAAAATAACGGAGTAACGGAAAGTGACGACGTCAATGTTATAAGTATTTTTCAGAGTGATCGCGTAAGTGCGCTTCGATGGCATCGACCATGACTCCGTATCTAAAATATCGACGGCCTTCCCACCAACTCTGGGAATCACACTGATCGGATCATATACTGTGGTTACGTTCGGCTTACCTTTTGAAACGAGTCGGTAGATATCTTCTCCGAGTGCAACAAGATCGCGCGCAACAGTGATGACTTGACCACCTGTCTGGAACTGGGAAGGTCCCGATTTCAAATGACCGAGGTAAGCATCACTGACTGTGCGCTGAACGTCTTGATCGAGAATGATGTCGTGAGAGATCTCTTTTACTTCAACAGTAGAGACAGTATAAAATTTTGTATTGTCGTAAACGGGATTTGCCCAAGCGCTTGTCGTAAAAGCAGTGAGTACCAGAATGAATGTTTGGCTTAGTCTCAAGTTTCCCCCTTAGTCATCAACGCGCTCAAAAAACCACACAACGACTAGGAAAGTCAAAACAAGAGATCTTATCGAGCTTTACTTTTGTGACACATGAAGCCAATTACCTCGTAAATTGTAAAAATTACAATCTTCTCACTTGTCACCCTTAAGTTTCCTTCGGTATGTTGACAGCGACCAACTATAAGTTCCACTTAACTAAGCCTTAACCAAGGCTAATACATTAGGACCTTCATTGAAGAACG
Organism: Bacteriovoracaceae bacterium; assembly: GCA_947440875.1. Taxonomy (GTDB): domain Bacteria; phylum Bdellovibrionota; class Bacteriovoracia; order Bacteriovoracales; family Bacteriovoracaceae; genus Peredibacter. The sequence continues at coordinate 3,223 of CANETG010000140.1, read as the reverse complement.
TTGCCGCCATTTTTTCTCTCCTCTTCACCATCAAACTTCAGGCCCTGACCATCGGTGCCTACAACATCAGAAATTTCGACTACGACGAAAGATCAAGAATCAAAACCAACAAGCAGGAGCTGTCCATTCTTCTCCAAAGTCTTCGTTTTGATGTCCTCTCGGTTGAGGAAGTGAATAACACCGCTGAATTTGAAAGAATGATTGAGGCAAAACTTCCTGGATTTGATACGGCGATCACACGTTGCGGAGGAGCTCACGGACAACACCTTGGGTTTGTCTTTAATACAGCGACAGTTGAACTTCTGAGTTTCAATGAAGACCTGACTATTTCTGAGCCTGGGAGAGGCGGAACTTGTGATTCAGGTTCTCGCCCACTGGCGATCGCACTCTTTAAGATCAAAGCAACTGGACAGAAATATTACGCTCTCACTGCTCACCTCAAAGCTGGGGCAGATGCTGGATCAATTGCAAAACGCGAAAAGCAGTATCAGATCATTAAAAATACGGTGAATGAACTTCGCGAGAAAACCGGTGTGAAAGACTTCTCAATTGCGGGCGATATGAACACAACTGATTATCTGAATCGTGGAAGTGACTACAAGAGCTTCAATAAAATGGTTTCTGATTTAGGCATGACTAATCTTGCTGCTAACTCTGCTTGTTCTGCTTACTACTGGGGTGGAACTGATGATGGAATTGAAACCCCGACTCTGCTCGATCACGTTGTGGTCACACCTGGACTTATGAAAAAACAAGCAAAAGCTGAAGCCCATGGCCACTGCAAAAAAGTAAACTGCCGCGAAGTCCCTGCCACTGAGCTCGGCATTATTTACGAATCCGTCTCCGATCACTGCCCGATGACGGCGATTGTTCAGTAATCCCGTTTTACCCTTGTTTGATGGTCTCCTCACTTTTAGAATATGGGCGAGGAGACTTTTATGAAATATCTCAGCATTGATCTTGAAGCGACTGGTTTGGGCGAAGATTGCTTGATTATCGAGTTCGCCATGGTTCCCTTCGACACTCAGTTTAAACGTCTCGAAGACTCGCTGGCGCGCTCCTGCTACATTCACTGCCCCTCATTCGAGGATTTGAAGCCTACGCTTGATCCTTGGGTTCGTGAGCACAACGAAAAGATTATTCGAAAAGCGCACTCCGAGGGCCTCATGCTTTCGGAGTTTAAGGAATGGCTCAAGACTTATCTCGAAAGTTCCGAAGTAAAAAATTATTTTCAAACGCAAAAGATTGTCCTGTTCGGAAAATCGATGAATGCCATTGATCTTCCTTTCATGAATCGTGATCTCGGCTGGGAATTCATGCGGAAGTATTTCCACCACCGTATTCTTGATCTCTCAAGCATCGGCTACGGCATGGTTGATCTCGGTAATCTTCCACAAGGCATGGACTCCGGAACCAATCTGATGAATCATCTGGGAATGGGAAACGTTGCTCACACCGCTCTGGAAGACGCAAAAAATACGGCGATCATGTATCTGAAGCTTCTGGATAAGTACGAAGTGAAGAAGAACTAGTTCTCTTTTTTGGAAAGAAACTGGGCCGGGTCCCGTTTCTTGTTTTTCACGCGGATTTCAAAGTGAAGATGGGGACCGCTCGAGCGACCAGTGTTTCCGATGAGTGCGATCGTTTCACCCCTCTTTATCTTTTCACCCTTCGAGACCTTATTTTTCGAATTGTGAGCATAAACGGTAAACACATCGTCCCCATGGGAAAGGACAATCATATTCCCGTAGCCACGAATGCCGTCATCGGAATAAATCACCAGCCCGCTATCGACCGCCACAATTGGTGTGCCTTTGGGAGCAGGAATATCGATTCCGTCATGATGTCTTCTCCCCCGCGGACCGAAACGTGATGAGACTTTGGAAAAATTGGGCACGGGCCACAGAAATCTTCCCGTCCCGAGGTGACCATAGTCTTCCACGACGTAGGTATCGTTCAGAAGATACGCCATCCCAACTTTGGAAGGAACAAAGAGCCACTCGTTACCGGTAAAAGATTTATCGGGATTTGCATTTTTTAATTCTTCAACTGTTACGCCGTAGCGCTTAGCCACTTTAGTCAGACCCGTAGATTTCTCAACATAAACATACTGGCCACTCTTCATGACCGCGCATGAAGACGCCAAAAAAAGGCCTGTTATGAAACTAAAGACTAAACTTCGCATTCAATTTCTCAATCAAAGGAATCAGCGCTTGAAAATCCTGATCCTTCTTTCCGATTAAAGTATGGGGAGTCACGGAGATCATCTTCTCTTCGACCGCATGACAATCAGATTCAGAATGATGAAAAAATCCCTCATAATGTCCTGCGATCCAAAAGTATTCCCGACCTCTGGTGTCGATTCTAGCATGAATTTGTTCGGAGTATCGACGAAAACCGACATCCGTCAGTCTCACCCCGCGAATTTCCTTCAAAGGAAGATCCGGAACATTGATATTCAGAAGAGTCATCGGAGGACACATCTTGTGGATTCCTTCTTCAAGACACATTTTAATAAATAATGCTGCTGAATCATAATGATGATTCTCATTCACTTTTCCAAACACGAGACTCACAGCAAGCGAGGGGACATGATGAAAAGCAGCTTCTCTGGCGGCCGCGACTGTCCCTGAGTAATAAAGATCCTGACCTAAATTTGCACCACGATTAATCCCCGAAACAACCACATCAGGACGATTGTCTTTCATCACATGACCCACACCCATCAGGACGCAGTCAGCAGGAAACCCACTGCAACCATAGATGTTTTCCTCGATCCGCTCAAGGCGCAGAGGTTTATCTAAACTCAAACTATGACCCGTCGTGGAGCGCTCTTCAAGAGGAGCAATGATTGTTGTTTCAAAGTGTTCACGGAGCGCGTGATAGAGGGATCTGATGCCAGGGGCAGTGACACCATCATCATTGGCGAGAAGAACTCTCATTTAATTTTCTCCAAAGCTTCATTGTGCTAAGTCGCGTCTGATCTACCGATCGATAAGAGATCTGAATCTCTGCGGACAGATCAATACTTGGTTGGATGCTTTTTTTATTCTCAAAGAATTCAGCTTCACCGAAGTTTTCTGCGTGAAGCCAGATGGGAAGATCTCGCTGTTCGATCAATGTCCATAGATGCGGGAGATCCTGGTAAAGAGATTGATATTTGAGCGGTAAAATTATTCCCTCACAAAGGCGCGTTTCTAAGATTTTTTCCCACTCGCCCTCG
>CANETG010000139.1 GCA_947440875.1 Bacteriovoracaceae bacterium | reverse complement strand
TAAGCCCAACGAGTTCTCCCTGTGCACCGGCAACTGGTTGAGTCGTGACACCAGGAAGACCAGTGATTGCTTTAAATTGTTCCTGAATTGAGTAAAGAATATGAAGGCATCCCTGCACATCTTCAATCGGGGCCTCAGGATGGACATTGGTAAAGTTTGCAAGTGAGGCCGCGTAGTCATTGATGTGCGGATTATATTTCATCGTGCACGAACCGAGAGGGTAAATCCCATCGTCAGGTGAGAGGTTCTGATTCCCCAAGCGTTCGTAGTACGAAATGATATCTTTTGACGTAAGTTTCGGGATCCCCGGGGAGTCAGTGCGAAGAAGAACTTCTTGAATCTTCGGAGCAGTTGTGGATGATTTTGTTTTCGCAAACTGTGTTTCAAAATAGCTCACGAGTGTTTCGACATCTTGTTCTGTGTGGATATCCGTAAAGCTCATGAGGAGAAGATTTTCGCCCGTGATCTCTGGATGGCGATGAGAAACATTGACTCCGACTTGGATCCCAGCTGCAGAGGCAGCTTTAATAAAGATCCCGGCATCAACGGGAAGCTTGAGTGTAAACTCATTGTAGAAAGGAGTCGCGCGGAAACGGAGGTCAACGCCTTCAAACTGAGACAGAAGACTTGCCGCTTTTTCCGCGAGATTTCTTGAATGCATGAGAGTCGAATTCATTCCCTCATCACCTCGACAAAGAAGACTTGCTCCAGCGAGTGAGGCCACAAATGATTGGTTCGAGCAAATGTTTGAGGTCGCTTTTTCACGACGGATGTGTTGCTCACGAGTCGAGAGGATAAGAGCTTTACACTCACGGCCCTTCACATCTTTTGTTTTTCCAATGTATCTTCCCGCAGTCGAGCGGATAGAAAGTTTATCTTGCTCGTTGTAGCGAATCCCGAACACACCAAGACCAGGACCACCGAAGTTGGGGCCAATGGCCAGATGTTGTCCCTCGGCCACGACCATGTCCGAGCCCTGAGCGCGGAAGCCAAATTTCACGGGAGCTTTGAGTCCGCCTTGGCCCAAGAGCATGGGATCGACCAGAGCAATCGACTTCACATTGTTGGCCGAACAGAGTTCAACGATTTCATCGACGGGCTCGAGATTTCCTAGATTATTCACTTGTGGGAAGGCGACTGCCGCAACTTGTGGAGTTGTATTCAAGAGGCGTTTTAAGGCTTCCATATCAACGCGACCAGTTTGAGCGCTGACCGGAGCTTTAATAATTTTCATCCCCGTCTCAATAGCGTGAGTTTCAATCACTTGCATGTCACCGGGATAAATAGTTCCGGAAACGATGATCGTCGTTGAATCTTTCACCAAGCGAAGTGCACAGCTCATTGCCTCGTAGAGACAAGTCGAGCGGTCATATAAAGAGGCATTGATAGCTTCAAATCCTGTGAGGTGAGACAGAAGGGATTGGTAAATCCAAAGCGTCTGGAGAGTCCCCTGTGAGCGCTCGGGCTGATAAGGAGTGTACGCCGTCGTTAGTTTGCGGATGCCGCAAATCGGTCCCACAACATCCGTCACCTTATACTGAGGAAGTCCGTCACCCAAGAAAGAGAGCTTCACATTATTTTTCGCGGCCACATCGTTAACGTGAATGATGAGTTCTTCGTAGCTCATGTGCTTGTCCATCAGGACTTTTTCCATGATCACGTTTCTGGGAATATGACTGTAAAGATCGTCGAGGGATTTTTCGCCGATGATAGAAAGCATCTCACGGAGTTCTTGATCAGAGGCCCCGATGTAGAACTGATTCAATTCTCTTTTTAGTTTTTCAGGGTGGTAAGAAAGAGGAACGTGTTTACTCTTCATGATGTTTCCTTAGGCCGAACGAAAATAGTGTTGTGTGGTCAGTTCATGGTAAGGAAAACCACTAGATTTGTTAAGAAATAAGAGCTAAAAATGCATCTAGTCAAATGATGAACAAGTTTGTTGAGAGGGTTGGTTTCCGACATGCCTCTGTTGTTTAAAAAAGACGGTAAAACTATTCCTCCAGAGTTAGACATTCCTGGTGCAAACTCCACTTTTGAGTGGATAAATGGACAATTCTGGCTCCACTCAGATGACCCTAAAGAAAAACCTATCGGGATAGAAATTGATAAAATCCTTGATCGGCACCTCGATTTTTTTCGGAAAAGCTCGGTCCAAAAAGAACTCTTCGCTCGCGCGATCGGCATTAAAGGGGCCTTCAAACCACGAGTGGTGGACCTGACGGCGGGGCTTCTCGGTGATAGTCTTTTGTTTTTGGCGGCTGGCTGCGCAGTCACCGCAGTCGAACGAAATCCCTTGGTTTCTTTTCTCATCGAGTCCTCGCTTAAAAACGCGGATCATCCGCTACTCGAAAAATTTTCTTTTCAAGGGGGCGAGGCGAGTGACTTTCTTAAGTCTCGTCCAGAAAATGACGTCATTTTTTTTGATCCTATGTTTGAAGATGCCAATCATAAATCGTCTCCCAAAAAAGAGATGCGCATATTCCGAAATCTTCTTGCTGGAGACAGTGACGCCGAAAATGTTCTCTCTTTAGCCCTCGGAGCGGGAATCAAACGAGTGGTGGTAAAGAGGCCTCGTCTTTCGCGCGAACTTCTTGACCTCAAACCCGTCCGCATGGAAGGGAAATCTACTCGCTACGATATCTATTTCCCTTAGCATTTTGAGTGGAATAAGTTTAAAGTTATTTTATTTTCGACCCAGGAGTTTTCATGACAAAGAAGTATGACGTCTATGCCATCGGCAACGCTTTAGTAGATATGGAATTTGAGGTCAGCGATTCCTTTTTTACTAACCATAATATCGATAAAGGTCTCATGACTTTGGTGGATGAAGATCGCCAAAATTATCTTTTAAAATCCCTCGGGATGGGGGCGAAGAAAAAACAGGGCGGGGGAAGTGCCGCCAACACCATCATTGCCATTTCTCAATTCGGAGCAAAGGGTTTTTATTCGTGCAAAGTGGCCGCTGATGAGACAGGCGACTTCTATTTAAATGATCTCGTCGAAAGCGGAGTCGACACGAACCTAAAATCTCAGAAGCGAGAAAGTGGAATCACGGGAAAGTGTCTTGTTCTCATTACACCTGATGCAGAACGAACGATGAATACTTTTCTCGGGATTACGGGAAGCCTCGCCAAGACTGAAGTCGACGCCGAAGCGATAAAAAATTCCAAATACCTTTATATGGAAGGGTATCTTGTGGCCTCTCCCTCCGGCAAAGAAGCCGCTATCCACGCTCGTGATGTTGCCCAGGCCGCAGGGGTCAAAACGGCACTCACTTTCTCGGACGTGAACATGGTGAAGTTTTTTAAAGACGGACTCATTGAAATGGTGGGATCAGGTCTTGATCTTCTTTTCTGTAATGAGTCCGAAGCACTTTCTTACGTGGGAACAGACAGCATTCTGACGGCGCGTGAAGAACTGAAGAAAGTGGCAAAAAATTTCGTCATCACTCTGGGAGAAAATGGTGCGATCATTTGGGACGGAGTCACCTTCATAGATATTGAGCCCTATCAAATCAAAGCAATCGATTCCAACGGCGCCGGTGATATGTACGCAGGGGCGTTCCTTTACGCTATTTCTCAAGGTCACACCTGTGCATCCGCTGGGAAACTTGCGTCGATGTCAGCAAGTCGCGTCGTCGGACAATTTGGTCCACGTCTCAAAACTTCTGAGACTCTGGAAATCAAACACCTCGTGTTCGGGAGTAAATAATGTATTACCTCATTAAGAAAGTTTTTGAACAAAAACCGGTTGATCAGACCATCATTGTTAAAGGTTGGATTAAATCTCTTCGTCAATCGAAGAAGTTTTCGTTCATGGTCTTAAACGACGGAACGACTCAAAAAGATCTCCAGATTATTGTCGATGCCACACTTCCGGATTACGACAACATCTCCAAACTCACGATGGGATCTTCGGTCGAAGTCGAAGGACTTCTGGTTGCTTCTCAGGGGAAACAACCCGTCGAAATGCAGGCAAAACGCGTTCACGTTTTTTGTGCGAACTCGGAAGACTATCCTCTCCAGAAAAAAGAAACGTCGCTTGAGTACTTAAGAGAAATTGCTCACCTTCGCTCGCGCACGAATACTTTTTCGGCAGTGTTTCGTCTCCGTCATGTTCTTGCCCAGGCGACGCATGAATATTTTACGAATGAATCTTTCACTTATCTTCACACGCCAATTATTACTGCTTCGGATGCTGAAGGAGCGGGTGAGATGTTTCGCCTGTCGACTCTTCCACTGGATAAACTCCCACGCACGGATAAAGGGGCGATTGATTTTAAGCAAGATTATTTCGGCCGCGAAACTTTTCTTTCGGTTTCGGGTCAGCTTGAAGCGGAAACATTTGCTGTCGGAGGTTTGGGCCGCGTTTATACTTTCGGTCCCACATTCCGCTCTGAGAATTCCAATACGGCCCGCCACCTTTCAGAATTCTGGATGGTCGAACCAGAAGCCGCTTTCAACACGCTTGAAGACAACGCTGCTTTAGCGACTGGCTACGTGAAACACCTGATCAAAAAATCAATTGAGCAGTGTGGAGACGAGTTAGAGTTTCTTGCTTCAAGATACGCTCCCGATAATCTCAAAACTCTTGAGCACGTGATGAACGCGCCCTTTGAGATGGTGACGTACACAAAAGCGATTGAAATTCTTCAGCAAGAAATTTCGAAAGGTCAGAAATTTGATTACCCGGTTTCATGGGGAATGGATCTTCAGACAGAGCACGAAAGATTTCTCGCGGAACAATTTTTCAAACGTCCCACTATTGTGACGGATTATCCGAAAGCGATTAAGGCGTTTTACATGAAGCAAAACGAAGATGGAAAAACCGTTCGCGCCATGGACGTTCTTGTTCCGGGTGTGGGTGAACTCATCGGGGGATCTCAGCGGGAAGAAAATTACGATAAATTAGTTGGTCGCATGACTGAGATGAAAATGGATGTCGCCAATTACTGGTGGTACACGGATCTCAGAAAATATGGATCGGTTCCGCACGCGGGGTTCGGTCTCGGGTTTGAGCGAGCTGTGATGTATATTTCCGGCATGCAGAATATCCGTGATGTGATTCCGTTCCCACGCACCCCGAAAAACGCTGAATTTTAAGTAATGTTTAAGTTTGACCTCTTTTGAGAGGTCAAACTTAAGAACACTTTCAGATACATCTTTCCTTTTAAATAATAAAATTCATAGAGAACAAAATTGGAGATTCATATGCTCACACCTGCTTACGCTGCTTTCAAAGTTAACGAACCACTTAAACCTCACAATATCACCCGTCGTGAAACGGGACCAAATGACGTCAAGATTGATATTCATTTCTGCGGCGTCTGCCACTCGGATCTTCACCAGGTGCGTGACGAGTGGGGCGGATCGACTTTTCCGATGGTCCCAGGACACGAAATAGTGGGAGTTGTTTCCGAAGTGGGAAAAGGGGTAAAGAATTTCAAAGTCGGCGATAAGGTGGGAGTGGGTTGCCTCGTGAACTCATGTCAGCACTGCCGTTCTTGCGATGAAGGTCTCGAGCAGTATTGCTCGAATGGTTTTGTCGGAACTTACAACGGCATCGATAAAGACGGCACACCTACTTACGGTGGCTATTCGACGATGGTTGTCGTGGATGAAAATTTTGTTTTAAAAATTCCGGCCAATCTTCCCCTCGATGCCGCCGCTCCACTTTTATGCGCAGGGATCACGACGTACTCACCCCTTCGCCACTGGAAAGCAGGGAAGAATACCAAAGTCGCTGTGATGGGACTTGGGGGTCTCGGTCACATGGCCGTGAAACTCGCGAATGCGATGGGATCACACGTGACGATTCTTTCCTCTTCAGAGAAGAAGAGAGCGGATGGAGAGAGATTAGGGGCGCATGATTTTCTAGTCCTAAAAACTGAAGAGGATTTCGCCAAACACGCCAATCGTTTTGATCTCATCATCAATACTGTTTCGGCACCCCTCGATATGAATTCACACGTTTCTCTTCTTAACCGTGACGGCACGATGGTTCTTCTTGGCGCTCCACCGAAACCGCATGAACTTCCGGCGATGTCTCTTATTTTCGGCCGAAGAACTGTGGCGGGATCGCTCATTGGGGGAATTAAAGAGACTCAGGAAATGCTCGACTTCTGCGGAGAACACAATATCGTCTCTGACATTGAGACGATTCCGATGAATCAGATTAATGAGGCGTACGAGCGGATGCTCAAAGGTGACGTGAAATATCGGTTTGTGATTGATCTAGGGAGTTTGAAGAAATAAAAGATTATTAAGTGCGAATTACAGCACTATGAAAAAAATCGAGGATGCTTTTGATTTTGTTCTAGATATCCAAGAACCAAGGATCCAAGTGCCTGCCAGCGCCAAAGTGTTTATCCTTAGTTTTTAATCGATCAAGTGAGTCTAAGGTCGGTACACGCAGCGAAACCCAACGTTCGAGCCCGAGATACTAGCAGGGTCGTAAAGAGAGAGCGTGAACGCACCATTGAGCGTCCCACGGTCCCAACCGCCACCGCGAAGCGCGGCGCCACCCGAACCTCCCAAAAAAAAGCCTAATCCATAATTGCTATTGTAGTTTGCTGTTGGTGCTCCTCCTGGATTACCAGGCATGTAGTCAGCTGCCGAGAGTGCTCCGCAAGACACAGCAGGGAGTTGTGTCCATCCAATATAATTGCAGCTTGTTGGACCAGAAGTGAGTGGACCACCTAGAGTCCAGTTTACCCATTCATAGACGTTACCGGAGAAGTCCCAGACCGTTTGACCGTTTGAAAGAGTATGCCTTCTTCTTTGCTCC